>JAYUBX010000029.1:0-6827 GCA_043740665.1 Candidatus Neomicrothrix sp. | reverse complement strand
CCGCGCCCGCGTCTTCCCGCCCGGGAGAAGGTGGGTCCTCGTTGGCCGAGGTGGATGGCGTCGAAGGTCGGGAGGTGGAGGTGGCGCTCATCACGCGGGTGCAGCTCGACGAGACCTTGGCTCAGGTGGGCGACGTCGTCCTCACGGTGGCGACCGATGGCATCGTCGGCTACGTCAGCCCGGCGGTCCGCAATCTGTTGGGGTTCGACCAGGAAGCAGTGATCGGGCACAACCTGCTCGAGTTCCTGAGTCCCGGCGACGGCCAGGATCTGCTGGCCCAACTGGCCCGAGGGCACGGACACCACGAGATCGGCACCCGGCTGCGGATCCGCCATGCCCACGAAGACTGGCGCGAGGTGCTGGTCTTCATCCACGCCGGGCCTGCGCTCGATGCCGTTGGCTACCGCGCCGTCGTCCTTCGTGACGCCAAGGATCGAGGCCACACCCTCGATGCGCTCCGACAGCGGCTGGCCTTCGAGGACCTGCTCACCAGGGTGGCGTCGTCGTTCATCCATCAACCGGCCCACGAGATCGATGCGTGCATCGCCAGTGCGCTGGCTGACATCGGCACCTTCGTGGGTGTCGATCGGGCGTACGTGTTCGTGTCACGTGACGACCAGGGCATCGTCGAGAACACCCATGAATGGGTCGGTGCCACGGTGCCGTCCGAGATCGACGGGCTGCGATCGGTGCGGGTCGTCGACCTGCCCGAATGGCTCGGCACGCTCGAGCGCCTCGAGGTCATCTACATCCCGAGGGTGGCCGACCTCGGTGGCGACTGGCGCGTCGAGGTCGATCTGCTCAAGCCGAAGGGTGTGCAGTCGGTTCTGGCCGTTCCCCTGGCCGACGAGGGCCGCCTGATCGGCTTCATCGGGTTTGATCTGGTCGACCGCGAGCGCATCTGGAGCGACGACCACATCGCCGTGCTCAGCTCGGCCGCCGGCATCATCTCGCAGGCTCTGGCCCGCAGCGACGCCGAGCAGCGCTTCGGGCTGGCCTTCACCAATGCTCCGCTGGGCATGGTGCTGAGCGGCCCGGACGGGCGCCAGATCCAGGTGAACCAGGCCTACTGCGATCTGGTCGGGCGGCCCGAGCACGAACTCATCGGGGTGGTAGCCGGCGATTTCGTCCATGCCGACGACCTCGAGAACCTCACCCGGCAACACGCCGCCATCGTCCGCGGAGTCAGGGATCAGGTCAGCCTCGAGCTGCGCGTCGTGCGGCCTGACGGCGACCTGATCTGGGCCCGGCTGCACATCTCGTCGGTCCGTGGTGGCGACGGCATGCTGCGCTACACGGTGTCGCACGTCGAGGACATCACCGAGCGCTATCGCCAGGAGCTCGAGCTGCGAGCCAGTGAGGAGCGCTACCGCACGCTGGTCGAGAACTCTCCGGCATCGGTCACCCGGTTCGATCGTTCGCTCCGTCTCGTTTACGCCAGTCCCCGGCTGGTCCATCGACTCGGAGAAGTGAAGGTCGGCTCGGCCATGTCCGACAACGCCAACCTGTTCGGTGTCCCGGACGATCCGCGGTGGAAGCAGGCCGTCCGCCAAGTGTTCGAGACGGGCCGCCGGCTCGACACCGAGTGGGAGGTCGACATCGGTGACTGGACCCAATGGTTCCAGTCGCGAGCGGTGCCCGAGTTGGGCGAGGGTGGTGATGTCGAGCACGTGCTGGTGATGACGACCGACATCACCGCCCTGAAGCGCACCGAGGCCGAGCTGGCTCATCAGGCCCTGCACGATCCCCTCACCGGCCTGGCCAACCGGGTATTGCTGCTCGACCAGCTGAGCCGGATCCTCGCCCGTCGAGACCTGCCGGCCGGTTCGGTGGCCCTGCTGTTCCTCGATCTCGACCGGTTCAAGCTCGTCAACGATTCGCTCGGCCACAACGCCGGCGACCAGTTGCTGTTCGCCACGGCCGAGCGACTGCTTTCGGTCCTGCGACCATCCGACATCGTCGCCCGCATCGGCGGCGACGAGTTCGTGATCCTGCTCGAGGGGCTGGCCGATTCGGCCGAGCCGCTGGTGTTGGCCCAACGCGTGCGCGAAGCACTGAAGGAGGCCGTGCTGGTCGACGGCAACGAGGTCTTCACCACGGCCAGCATCGGTATCGCCGTGACCACGACGCCGGACGACACCGCCGACGGCCTGCTGCGCGATGCCGACGCCGCCATGTATCTGGCCAAGGCTCGGGGCCGCGATCGGTCAGAGGTCTTCGACGAAGCGCTGCGCACCAAGGCCACCGAGCGACTGCGCACCGAGACCTATCTGCGGCGGGCCGTCGAGATGGGCGAGATCGAGGTCTACTACCAGCCGGAGCTCTCGCTCGACACCGGCATGATGGTCGGTGCCGAAGCCTTGGCCCGTTGGCACCATCCCGTCGCCGGTCTGCTCGAAGCGGGGGCCTTCATCGAACTGGCCGAGGAGTCGGGGCTGATCCTCGACCTCGGGGCCTGGGTGTTGGCCGAGGCGTGTCGCCAGACCGGCGTCTGGCATCGCGCCCGGCCCGACTTCCGGCTCACCATTCGGGTGAACCTGTCGGCCCGACAGATCGCGCAACCCGATCTGGTCGCCATGGTCGTGCGGGCCCTCGACGGCGGCGGTATCGAGCCGTCGTCGCTCTGCCTCGAGATCACCGAGACGGCGCTGATGGCCGATCCGGTGGCCGGACTCAAGGTGCTGCAGGACCTGCGGTCGCTCGGCGTGCGGCTGGCCATCGACGATTTCGGCACCGGCTATTCGTCGCTCAGCTACCTCAAGCGTTTCCCGGTCGACGTGTTGAAGATCGACCGGTCATTCGTCGACGGTCTCGGTGACGATCCCGAAGACACCGCCATCGTCACCGCCATCATCAGCCTGGCCCGCGCCCTCGGCCTACGGGTCGTGGCCGAAGGGGTCGAGACCAAACGACAGCTGGCCGAGCTCCGTCGGTTGGGGTGTGACCGGGCCCAGGGCTTCATGTTCGCTCGGCCTCGGCCGGCCGGCCTGTTGTGGGATATCGAGACGCCCTATCCGATGGCCGACGCACCGGTAGGCCACGCGATGGGCAGCGAGGTCCGGAGATCCGAGCCATGAGTTGACCAGTTTGGGGGGCGATCAAACATGACCTCACCGGGGGGAAAGAACATCGAGAGCGAGCTGCATTTGACGTGGGCGCAGTTGGGGCACCTTCTCGACTATGTCGACGTGACGATTGTCGCGGTTGACGCGGATGCGGTGATCACGTTCGCCAGCCCGGGGGTGACCGCGCTGACGGGCTTCTCCGTGGCCGGTCTCGTCGGCCGACGGGTTGAGGACTTCCTGCATCCGGACGATTTCGCTACCGCCATGGAGCTCATGGACCGATGGCATGGTCGACTGGTGCCGGCGCTGTTACCGCCGATGCGGGTGCGCATGGCCACTGGCGAGTGGGCGAGCTTCTACGTCGACGCCGCCACTGGTGCTGACATCGAACCGTTCGGGTCGATCGTGGTCACGGTGCGTCGATCCGACGGTGATCTCGACATCGAGCGTGAGCTTCGTCAGCGACTGATCAGCGAGGGCCGTCTGGTGCGGCTGGCATCGGCGTTCGTAACCCTGCCGGCCGAGCAGATCGACGAGAGCGTCCATGCCGCGCTTGAGGAGCTGGGCGGGATGAGCGGGGTTGACCGAGTGCAGATCATCCAGTTCGATGCCGCAACCAACGAGATGGTGAACACCCACGAGTGGGTAGCCGAGGGCATTGTGGCCCTGCTCGACTCGACCGTTCGATTGCTCCAGAACGATGTGGCCCTGATCCGAGCCATGCACCGGCTCGAAGACGTCAGCATCCCGTCCATCGACGAGATGGGGCCCGGTTGGGAACCCGAGCGGGCCTGGTTCCAGTCGCGGGGGGTGAAATCGGTGCTGGCCGTGCCCCTCACCGATCAGGGCCGGGTCACGGGCTTCATCGGCTTCGAGGCCGTTGATCGGGCATGGAGTTTCGAGGCAGTCCACGTTGTGACATTGCGGTCAGCTGCCGGCATCTTGGCCCAGGCGTTCGCTCGTCACGCGGCCGAGCGGCAACTGGCCTTCCAAGCCCGCCATGACCCCCTGACCGAGCTGCCCAATCGCTGGGCCTTCCTCGATGTGCTGGCTGGCGCGCTGACTCGTCTGCAATGGGTCGATGAGGGAGACCTCGGGCTGGCTGTGCTGTTGCTCGATCTCGACCGGTTCAAAGTGGTCAACGATTCGCTGGGTCACGGTCAGGGTGACGACCTGCTCGTTGCCCTCGCCCAACGACTCGAAGAAGCCTGCCCCGAGGGCGCCATGTTGGCCCGGATGGGTGGCGACGAGTTCGTGCTGCTGCTCGAGGGCGTGGTCGCGCCCGATGAGGCCTTGGGGGTCGCGCAGGAACTGCGTCGAATCCTGCGCCGGCCGGTGCTGGTGCAAGGTCAGGAGGTCTCGATCTCGGCCAGTGTGGGCATCGCCTTCACCACCGATCCGGACGAGACGGCCGACGATCTGTTGCGGCATGCCGACGCTGCCATGTATGCGGCCAAGGAGCTGGGTCGGGACCGTATCGAGGTTTTCGACGAGACGCTCCGGTCGAAGGTCAGGCGCCGGCTGCAGGACGAGATCGAGTTGCGCCAAGCCGTCGAGAACGGCGAGCTGACCGTGCACTACCAACCCGAGATCGAGGTGCCGTCGGGCCGGGTCATCGGCGCCGAGGCCTTGGTGCGGTGGCAGCATCCTCGGCAAGGGCTCCTGAGCGCGGCTGAGTTCATCGACATGGCCGAGGAGACCGGCCTCATTCTCGACATCGGGCTCTGGGTGCTGCGACAGGCCTGTCAGCAGCAGGTCGACTGGCAAGCCGCGTTCCCCGACCAGCCGATGTTGGTACGGGTCAATCTGTCGGCACGCCAGCTGAGTCAGTACGACTTGGTTTCGAGCGTGGTGGCGATCATGGAGGAGACGGGCATCCAACCGGCTCAACTGTGCCTCGAGATCACCGAGACGACCGTGATGGCCGACGCCGATGTCTCGGTCGAGGTGCTCGAGAAGCTGCGTGGGCTCGGCGTCGAACTGGCCATCGACGATTTTGGTACCGGCTATTCGTCGCTCAGCTACCTCAAGCGGTTCCCCGTTGACGTGGTGAAGATCGATCGGTCGTTCGTCGATGGACTGGGTGTCGACCCAGACGACTCGGCCATCGTGCAGGCCATCATGGTGCTGGCCAGTTCGTTGGGGATGAGCGTCACCGCCGAGGGGGTCGAGACCCGGGTGCAGCTCGACGAGCTGATCCGGCTCGGCTGCTCGCGAGTGCAGGGCTACCTGTTCGCCCGGCCCGAGCCGCCCGAGGCCCTGGCCCGTCGATTGGCCGCTTCGACCTGAGCTGGCGGCACTGCCTGGCGATAGCCTCCCCCCATGCCCGATCAGCCGTCTGTCACGACCCTTGGCCAGCTCCGCGAGTCGGGTTGGATCTCCCGTCCGGTCAAGGAGGAAGTCCGCGGCAACGCGGTGATCCGCATCCGCGCCGGCGAGCCGCTCTTCCCGCGGGTGTTGGGCTACGAGGACACCGTGCTGCCGCAGCTCGAGAACGCGCTGCTGGCGGGCCACGATGTGATCTTCCTGGGCGAGCGGGGACAGGCCAAGACCCGTATGATCCGATCGCTGACCGGTCTGCTCGACGAGTGGATGCCGATCATTGCCGGGTCGGAGATCAACGACGATCCTTATCATCCGGTGTCGCGGTTGGCCCGCGATCTGGTAGCCGAACAGGGTGACGATGCACCGGTGACCTGGGTGCATCGCGACGAACGATTCGGCGAGAAGCTGGCGACCCCCGACACGTCGATCGCCGATCTCATCGGCGAGGTCGACCCCATCAAGGTGGCCGAGGGTCGGTACCTGTCCGACGAGCTCACGCTGCACTACGGCTTGGTCCCCCGCACCAACCGGGGCATCTTCGCCATCAACGAGCTGCCTGACCTGGCCGAGCGCATCCAGGTGGGTCTGCTCAACGTGCTCGAAGAACGTGACGTGCAGGTGCGCGGCTACAAGATCCGCCTTCCCCTCGACCTGATGCTCTTTGCCTCGGCCAACCCCGAGGACTACACGAACCGCGGTCGCATCATTACGCCGCTCAAGGACCGGTTCGGTGCGCAGATCCGCACGCACTATCCGCTCGAGGTCGACATTGAGGTCGAGATCGCCAACCAGGAGGCCACCCCGCTCGTGGCCGAGGGCGTCACCGTCGAGGTGCCGAGCTACATGGCCGAGATCGTGGCGACCCTGAGCCATCTGGCCCGGCAGAGCCCCCACATCAATCAGCGGTCGGGTGTTTCGGTGCGCCTCACGGTGTCGAACCTCGAGACGCTGGTGGCCAACGCCACTCGTCGTTCGCTGCTGCACGGCGAGACCGAGGTCGTGCCGCGCGTGAGCGATCTCGAAGCGCTGGCGTCGTCGACGGCCGGCAAGGTCGAGATCGAGTCGCTCGAAGAAGGTCGTGACGAGCAGATCGTCGAGCACCTGCTGCGCTCGGCCGTGCTCACTGTCTTCAAGGATCATTTCGCCATCGAGAACCTGCGGGACGTGCTCGATGCGTTTGACGAGCAGGCGGTGGTCAGCGCCGGCGACGATGTCGTGTCAGCCGACTACGTGCGGCTCGTCGAGTCGATGCCGCCACTGGTGCAGCCGGTCAGCCAGCTGGTGGGTGACACGCCCACCCCGGCCGCAGTGGCCAGCGCCGTCGAGTTCATCCTCGAGGGTCTGCACCTCTCGAAGCGACTCAACAAAGAGGCCGTCGGCGCCCGCGCCCAATATCGCGCCCGCTAACCCCCTGACCCAACCTTCCCCGTTTTTGCG
>JAYUBX010000028.1:0-3359 GCA_043740665.1 Candidatus Neomicrothrix sp. | reverse complement strand
CACCCGGTACCGGTCGAGACGATCAACGCCATCGCCGCCGTGCTTCGGTCGGGCGAGCCGACGGCTCTGCTGGTCGGAGGCAGCGTGTTGCGCGAGCGGGGGCTCATCGCCGCCAGTCGGGTGGCGACGACCGCCTCGGTCAAGCTCTTGGCCGAGACGTTTCCGGCCCGACTCGAGCGCGGTGCCGGTGTTCCACCGGTCGAGCGGCTGGCCTATCTCGCCGAGTTCGCCGCCATGCAGCTCGACGGGTTGGCCCACCTGGTGATCGTCGACGCCTCGTCGCCGGTTTCGTTCTTCGCCTACCCCGGCAAAGCCAGCGACCTGGTGCCCGATGGCTGTCAGGTCCACCATCTGGCTGTCGGCGCCGAGGATGCCGTCTCGGCCCTCGAAGCGTTGGCCGAGGCCCTCGGCGCTGGTGCCGACGCCGCCGTCGCGCAGCCGGCCAGCCGCCCCGATCGCCCGACCGGGCCACTCGACGCCAAGGCCGTGGGTCAAGCCCTCGGCGCCCTGTTGCCGCACGGCGCGATCGTGGCCGACGAGGGCCAGACCGCCGGGCTGTTCGCCGCCGGATTCACGGCCGGTGCTCCTCGCCATGACTGGCTGACCCTGTGCGGTGGCGCCATCGGCATGGGACTGCCGTTGGCCACGGGCGCGGCGGTGGCGTGTCCCGACCGCAAGGTCATCGCCCTCGAGGCCGACGGCAGTGCGATGTACACCATCCAGGCGTTGTGGACCCAGGTCCGCGAGGGGCTCGACGTGACCACCATCATCCTGGCCAACCGGGCCTACGCCATCCTGAACATGGAGCTCGACCGTGTCGGCGCCGCCGGCGAGGGTGGTGCCGGACCTCGCGCTGCGGCCATGCTCGACATCTCGCGGCCTGAGCTCGATTTCGTCTCACTGGCCGCCGGTATGGGGGTGGCCGCCACGCGTGCCCACACCGCCGAGGAGTTCACCGAGCAGCTCGAGGCCGCCCTGTCCCGTCCGGGCCCCAACCTCATCGAGGCCATCCTCCCCCGCTCCCTCTAAAACCCCGAACCCCAAAACCCCGAACCTTGGGTGCTCTTGCGCACCAGGGTGCGCATTTTCAGGGAAGGTTCGGGGTTTTGGTCGGGGCTTTGGTCGGGGTTGTCCAGCCGTGGTCGGGGTCGTAGCGCCGGATCACCCGGGCCGGCGAACCGACGGCGACGCTGCAGTCGGGGATCTCGCCGCGCACGACGCTGCCGGCGCCGATGACCACGTGGCGGCCGATCTGGGCGCCGGGCAGCACCACCACGTTGTGGCCGAGCCACGAGCCGGCGCCGATCGACACGGGCGCCTCTGGCTGATGCTGACGGCCGATGGGCAGATGAATGTCGGTGTAGTCGTGGTTCATGTCGGTGATGTGCACGTTGCGGCCGGTCCACACGTCGTCGCCGATCTCGATCGACAGCAGGCCGACGACGCTGCTGCCGGTTCCGATCAGGCAGCGGTCGCCGATGCCGACGACCCGTTCGGGCAGATCGGGCTGATCGGCCATCCAGCCGGCCGAGAGGGCCACGCCGGCATTGACCAGGGTGCCCGAGCCGATGTGGATCGCCGACGGATTCACGATGGTGTCGGTCGGAAAGCAGATGATGCTGCCGTCACCGAACGACCCGAATTGCTGAGCGATCCGCGAGCGGGGGCCGATGGCGCCGAGCGCCCGAAGTCGAGTCCACGACCACCGCACGATCTCGGACGACACGGTGATGGCGTCACTGTGCAGCCGGTTGATCAGGGTCGGCGCGAGCGGTTGGCGATCGAGCATCAGCTCAGTTGGCACTCGGCGCGACGGTCTCGAGTTGGCCGTCGCAGGTCACCGGTGGGTCGACGAGCTTGTAGATGACGATGCCGTCGACGGTGGCTGCCCGTCGATAGCTCGCCAGCACCCGCTGCATCTCGGGTACCGCCAGCATCGGGGCCTTGCCCGAGTCGCGGACATTGGCCGGACTGGTGTCGATGATCAGCGTGGGCGGCCGCTGACCGAGGTCGCTGCACAGCTCGCCGAGGGCGCCCTCGGTCGGCCGGCCCTGGTCGATTCCGGTCACGAAGTTGGTATGGGGAAAGCGGCTGGCCATCGGTCGCGACGACGCCCAGGTGGCCTCGGAGAAGACCCCCCACACCAAGATCGGGTCGTCCCGGTCGGAGAGCTTGTCGATCTGGGCCACCAGTTTGATGTAGGGAGGCAGGTCGGGCCGGGGGGCCAAGGTGCTGGCGATCAGCCAAACGGTGGTGACGCCGATGGCCACCTTGAGCGAACGACGGACCGACACCCGATCGATCTGGGTGGCGGCGATGGCGGTGAGCGGTGGCAACACCTGCAGGTAGTAGTGCCCGAAGAAGTGCTGACCGATGGCGACGCCGATCAGCGCCGACAGCAGCCAAAGCCACAGGTCGAGGTGTTGACGGCGTTCGACCCATGCCCGACCGGCGAGCCAGACCAAGACGATGTGGCTCAGGCCATAGATCGCCAGGGTGAGCGCGGCCCGACCGAGCAGGCCGAGCATCGACGATGCCCCGAGATAGCTGGCGTTGCCGGTCAGGTTCCAGAACAGGAACTGGCGAAGCCCGAACGACGAACCGACCGTGAGGTAGACGCCGGCGAAGGCGGCGCCCATGACAGCCACCCGACGGGGCCCGTTGGGCTGGCGCCACAGGTTGAACACGATGGGGATGAGGGTGAAGACGGCGGACTGCTTGACCAGGGTGGCAACGGCGAGGGCGATGCCGGCCGGCAACGCCTTGCCCCGCCGACTGAACCACCACGCCAGGGTCATTGGCAGCACGAGGAAGGCCTCGAAGCTGGCGGCGTGAGCGTCGGCCATCGGGAAGGTCGCCGTGCCCAGCAAGAACAGGGCGGCGATCGCCAGTCGGTAGCGCCATCGATCGCAGATCACCCAGCCGATCAGGACACCGGTCGCGACCTCGAGGGCGACCATCATCACCCGGATCGGCAACAGGCTGTCGCCGCCCGTGACCAGGAAGCTGGCGGCGTAGACCAAGAACAGGATCGGTGGCTTGCGGTCGACCAGGTCCTCGTAGAGGTGACGGCCGCGCAGGATCTCCTGGGCGATCGAGCCGACGGTGGCCTCGTCGACGTCGAGCACCGGACTGGTGAAGATCGGGAAGTGCACGGCGAGCCCGAACCCGAACAGGCCGACAATCGAGACCGGTACGGCCCAGCGCCAGGTCGGGAACCCGACGACGAACGCGGTGATGCGAGAAGAAACGGCCGCCGAGTGGGACCATCGGGGCCGAACGCGACCCTCGCCAGGCCAGCCCTGGATCATCTCTCGCAGCACGCCGCTCCCCCCCGTCCGCCTGCACTGTATGGCATG
>JAYUBX010000027.1:0-6827 GCA_043740665.1 Candidatus Neomicrothrix sp. | reverse complement strand
GTGATCATCGACCACTTCCGACCGCCGGGGTCGATCTATGCCGCCGGCAACCGGGGTATCGATGAGCTGACCGCCCCGGGTGCACCGGTGGTGGCGTCGTCCGCCGGCGTGGTGATCTTCGCCGGCCCTGTCGGCGGCACCCTGCACGTCACCATTCGTCATAGTGACGGGCTGCGCACCAGCTATTCGTTCCTTGCCGCCATCGGCGTGGTCCAGGGCGAGGTGGTCGAGCAGGGCCAGCTGATCGGCCTCAGCTCGGGTGCCTTCCACTTCGGGGTGCGAGACCTCGATGGCACGTACCTCGATCCCGAGGCCGTGTTGGCCGGTAATCGTGGGGCGCACCTGGTGCCCGGTGTCGACGAAGGCGCCACCCCGTTGGCTCCCGACGATGAACGCCTCGGTTTCGAGCGAGTGATCGCCGCGGCCGGGGCCGTCGGGGGTTCGGTGGCGGCCGACGCGTTCGCCCGGTTGGCCGCCATCGCCGCCGAGGCCCAGTCATTCGAGCCGGGCCGCGACCTGTTCGATCTGGGTCTGCAGCTCGAACACTGGCGGCGCTCGCAGGATCAATGCACCGGTCAAGCCGTGCCGGTCGTCCGTCCGTCGGTTCGCCACATCGCCGTCCTGGTGGGAGGTCTCGGTTCGACCAGCGAGCACGCGGCAGTCGATCGGGTCGACCTGGCCACCCTGGGCTACACCGCCAGCGACGTCGTCCGCTTGTCCTACCGCGGTGGCCGCGTGCCCCGAGTGGGTGCCGCTGCAGGTGGCCCGCTCGAGGCCATCGCCGCGACCTCGTACGGTTCGCTCGACACCGAGGTCGACCTGCGCGAGTCAGCCGAACAGCTCCGCGATCTGCTCGATCAGGTTGCTGGGGCCCAGCCCGGCGTGCCCATCGACGTGATTGCCCATTCGCAGGGTGGCGTGGTGGTGCGGCTCGCCCTGTCGGCGGCGGCCGACGACGGCCAGCTGCCGGCCGACTTGGGCACCGTCGTCACCCTGGCCACGCCCCACCAGGGGGCCGATCTGGCGACGGCCGTCGCGGCCTTCGGGCCGCGGACGCCAACGGCGACACTGGTAGGGCGGCTGGGCGAGGCGGGCGGTGTTGCGCTCGATCCCGCCGGTAGGTCTATCGCCCAGCTGAGCCAGACGTCCGACGTCACCGCGGAGCTGGCCCGGCCGCTGCCGCCGGGTGTTCACCTGTTGTCGATCGCGGCCAGCGGCGACCTCACCGTTCCTGCGGTGCGCGCCGAGGCGGCCGGCGCCGACTCGGCGGTGGTGCACCTCGCTGGCGTCGGGGCCCATGACCAGCTCCCGGCCGATCCCGCCGCAACTCGCGAAATCGCCCTGGCCCTGGCGGGTCGACGGCCGACCTGCAGCGGTCTGGTGCAGGGCGTCAGCGACGTGCTCACCAGTCATCTCATCACCCGGGCCGAAGGCGGGCTCGGCCTGGCCCTGGTGGGCCACCCGTGAACGTCCGGCGGTTGGTGGCGTGGGTCCGGCCGAAATCGATCCGGTTGGCTGGTCCGGCGCCGGGTCCGTAGACTGCCGCTCGGCTCGGAACCCTCCGGCCACTTCGCGCTCGGCTCGCCGGGCGCCCGTCCACTTCTACCCTGGTCCACCCACGGTCGCCCCTTGCGGGGTGCGGGTCAGGGTTTCGCTGAACCCCAAACCGTTGGGAAGGGAGAATCGCCATGTCACCAGTCGTGACCATGCGCCAGCTGCTCGAGGCCGGAGTTCACTTCGGTCATCAGACCCGCCGTTGGAACCCGAAGATGAAGCGATTCATCCACGGTGAGCAAAACGGCATCTACATCATCGATCTCCAGCAGACGCTGGGACGCATCGAGACCGCCTACTCGTTCATCCGCGACCTCGTCGGTGAAGGTGGCACGGTCCTGTTCGTGGGTACCAAGAAGCAGGCCCAGGACGCGGTGCAGTCCTACGCCGAGAAGTGCGGCATGCCCTACATCAACGAGCGTTGGCTCGGCGGCATGCTCACCAACTTCGAGACCATCTCGAAGCGCGTGGCCAAGATGAAGGAATACCAGCGCATGCGCGACTCGGGCGAGTTCGAGGCCATGCCCAAGAAGGAAGCGCTGCTCATCACCCGTGAGCTCGAGAAGCTCGAGCGCAACCTGGGCGGCATCCGGCGCATGGAGCGTCTGCCCGACGCGGTGTTCATCCTCGACACCAACAAGGAAGACATCGCCGTCACCGAGGCCAACAAGCTCAAGATCCCGATCGTGGCCGTGGTCGACACCAACTGCGACCCCGACATCATCTCGTACGTGATCCCGGGCAACGACGACGCGATTCGCTCGGGCATGCTCATGTGCCGGGTTATCGCCGATGCCGTCGAAGAGGGTCGTTTCATCGCGTCGCGTCGTGGCGGCGGCAATGGTGCCGGCCCCGAGGCCGAAGCCGTGCCCGCGGCGGTTCCGGTCCCGACCCGCACCGCCGAGCAGGAGGCCGAAGTTGCGGCCCAGCAGACCGCGGCTCGTGACGCGGCGGCACTCGCCGCCCAGGAGCGTGAGGCGCGTCTGGCAGCCCGTGAGACCGATCCCGCTGAGCAGTCAGCCGTCGAGAACGCGGCTCTGGCCGATCCCGTCGCGGCCGATCCGGGGCTGACGCCGGCCAACGTCGAGGCCATCCTCGACGATGCCTCGCCCGTCGTCGCGGCCGATGTACCGGCCGAGCCCGAGACCATCCAGGAGTCCTGACCCATGCCCGAGTTCACCGCCAAGGATGTCCAGGCCCTTCGTCAGGCCACGGACGCCGGGATGATGGACGCCAAGAAGGCGCTGCAAGAGAACGACGGCGACATGGAAGCCGCCGCCCAGTGGTTGCGCGAGAAGGGCCTGGCCAAGGTGGCCAAGCTCGACGATCGTGACAACACGCAGGGCTCGGTTTCGGTCGCCATCGCCGGCGACGTCGGGGCCATCGTCGAGCTCAAGAGCGAGACTGATTTCTCGGCCAAGGCCGACGACTTCACCGCCTTCGTGCAGGCGCTGGCCGATGCCGTTGTTGCCGACGGCACCGACGCGGTGTCGGGGCTCAGCCAGCAGCTCGACGACCTGCGCATCGCCAAGAAGGAAAACATCGAGATCGGCACCGTGGTGCGCTTCGAGGCGGCCGACGGCCACCTGCTCGATTCGTACCTGCACCTGCAGGACGGCCGCGGCGTCAACGCCGTCCTGGTCGAGCTCGACGGGGGCACCCCCGAGCTGGCCCACGACATCGCCGTTCACATCGCCTTCTCGAAGCCTCAGTACCTGAGCCGCGATGAGGTCCCGGCCGAAGGCGCCGAGAAAGAACGTCAGGCGCTGCTCGACATCACCAAGGCCGAGGGCAAGCCCGAACAGGCCTGGCCCAAGATCGTCGAGGGCCGCTTGAACGCCTGGTACAAGGATCAGGTGCTCCTCGAGCAGGGCTTCGTGCGCGACGACAAGGTGACCATCACCCAGTTCCTCGGCGACGCCAAGCTGGTCCGCTTCGCCCAGGTCTTCATCGGCGCCTGATCCGACGATGAGCGACGCCAGCGAATCTGCCACCGACGCTGGCGCCGACCTTCCCCTCGTCGACCCCGACCATGTGCGGGCTCCGGCCCAGTGGCGGCGCATCCTGCTCAAGCTCTCGGGCGAAGCGTTCGCCGGCGAAGCCGGGTTTGGCATCGACGGGGTCGTGGTGCAGAAGTTGGCCCGCGAGATCGTCGAGGTTCGGCGGGACCTCGAAGTTGACATCGCCATCGTGGTCGGTGGCGGCAACATCTGGCGCGGTATGTCCGGTGCCGGTGCCGGTATGGATCGGGCCCAGGCCGACTACATGGGCATGCTGGCCACGGTGATCAACGGGCTGGCTCTGCAGGACACCCTCGAACAACTCGGGCAGCCCACGCGGGTCCAGACGGCGATCCAGATGGCGCAGGTGGCCGAGCCGTACATCCGTCGCCGGGCGATCCGCCATCTCGAGAAAGGGCGGGTCGTCATCTTCGCTGGCGGCACCGGCAACCCGTTCTTCACCACCGACACCACCGCCGCGTTGCGGGCCGTCGAGATCGAAGCTGGGGCCCTGCTCAAGGGCACCCATTCGGGCACCGACGGCATCTATACCGATGACCCGAAAACCAACCCGAACGCCACCAAGCTCGACGAGGTGACCTACCTCGATGTGCTCAATCAGGGGCTTCGGGCCATGGACTCCACCGCCATCACCCTGTGCATGGACAACGATCTGCCGATCGTGATGTTCGACCTGATGGGCGAGGGCAATGTGCGGGGAATCCTCGAAGGTCAGGCCATCGGCACGCTGGTGCGCTGATCCCATCACCAGTCCGGCGGTGTGCCCGCCGGCGGGGAACGCGGGTAGCGTCGAGGTCCGTTCACGACTGCTGCCCTGCCCCTGCGGGCTACGACGACGAAGGAGAACTCCTCGGTGAGCTCAGATTTGGCCGACGTGATCCTCGAGGACGTCACCGAGAAGATGCGCAAGGCCGTCGCCCACACGCGGGCCGAGTTCTCGTCGATTCGCACCGGTCGGGCCGCACCGGCCCTGGTCGAGAAGATCATGGTCGACTACTACGGCTCCGAGACGCCGATGCAACAGCTGGCCGGTTTCCAAGTCCCCGAGGCCCGTCAACTGCTGATCACGCCCTACGACAAGGGGTCGATCGGCGCCATCGAGAAGGCGATCCAGCAGTCCGATCTCGGTCTCAACCCGAGCAACGACGGGCATTCGATCCGGCTGAACTTCCCACCGCTCACCACCGAGCGGCGCCAGCAGTTCGTGAAGGTGGTCAAGAACATGGCCGAGGAAGGCCGGATCACCCTGCGCAACCTGCGGCGGTCGGCGCGCCACGAGCTCGATGCCCTCGAGAAGGACGGCGACTTGTCGTCCGACGAGCTGGCTCGGGCCGAGAAGGAACTCGATCGGGTCATCCACGCCCAAGAGGCCGGCATTGATGAAGCGCTCAGCTCGAAGGAACAGGAACTGCTGGAGGACTGATGGCTGACCAGCTGCCTCCCGACGGCGATGGCGCCGCAGCAACTCCGTCCACCCCGTCAAAGGGGGTGCGGCTGATCAAGGCCGACGAGGCCGCCGAGGCCGCCGAGCGCGGCGACGCGGTCAAGCGTCGGGGCGACGATCGCCCGAAATACGGTGACCGGCCCGAGGCACCTGATGGCCCGCGACCCAACCTGCGGTTCCCCCTGGCCGATTCGGCCGACCCGACGCTGCTGGTCCGCCCCAAGGTCGCGCCGGTCGAGCCCCGGTTGGCCGAAGCCGTGGGCAGGGGCCGCGTGGCCGACCCGACCGAACCCGGACCGATCACGGCCGAACCCAACGAGGCGGCCGAACAGGCCGAGTCGCCCCGGGCCGCCCTCGATCCGCCGGGCCTGCCCATCGTCACGACCGAGGACCTGGCTCGTCCCTCGACGCCGGGCTTGGCCCCGAGTCCCGCCGATGACGGACTGCTGTCGATGCCCACCAGCGGCACGGTCGAGCTTCCGCACTGGACCGAGGCAGCCACCGGCGAGGTGCCGCGGGTCATCATCGGTGACGTCGAGGACGACGAAGAGAAAGCCCGATGGTCGTCGTTCGCCGATCAGGGGCCTCGATGGCGAGATCAGTCGTCGGGATCGTGGGAGCCCGACGACACCGGTCTCGCCGACCTCATCGCCGATTCGACCGACGACGAGATCGGCCTCGGGGCCCTCGATACGCGCGATCGGTTGAGCGACGAGGAGTTCCTCAACTTCGACGATCTCGACGTCCCGCAGCAGGACTTGCCAACGGCGCGTCCCCGCGGCTCGTTCGATGACCCGATCTCGATTCAGAGTGAGCCGGCTCGACCGGCTCGACCCACCGCTCCGGGCAGCCCCCGACGCCCGGTGACCGGTGCTCCGTCGCGAAGCGCCGCCGATTCGGCTGTTCGACGGCCGACGCGTCGGCCAGGATCGGGCGACGACGACGGAACCGCGACGCCGCCGGCGACGCCGTCGTCCAGTGGGCGTGACCTGCCGACGGCGCTGCTCGTCGGCCTGGCCATCGGCGTCGTGGCGCTGATCCTCTTCAAGGCCGGCCCTCCGTTCGTGGTGGGTCTGGTGATCGTGGTCCTCGTCCTCGCCGCCGCCGAGTTGTTCACCGCGGTGCGTCGAGGTGGGTTCCGCCCGGCCACGCTGCTGGGCCTGGCCGCCTGCGGTGCGTTGCCGCTGGCCGTCTATTGGCGCGGCGAGTCGGCCATACCGCTGGTGCTCTTCCTGCTCGTGTTGTTCGGGTCGCTGTGGTTCATCCTTGGTCTCGGGCCCAACGCGGTGGCGAACCTCGGTGTCACCCTGTTCGGTGCCGTCTACGTCGGTGTGTTCGGCTCGTACGCGGCGTTGCTGGTGAAGGTGCCGACCCAGGGGGTCAGCCTGCTGTTGGTCGCGGTGCTGGCCGCGGTGTTCTACGACGTGGGTGGATTCTTCATCGGGCGTCAATTCGGCCGCACCCCGTTGAGTGCGGTGAGCCCCAACAAGACCATGGAGGGACTGGCCGGCGGCATGGCCACCTCGGTCGTGGTCGTGGTGCTGGTCGCCGTTGGGTTCGGCTTCGGACCCTTCTCGTTGGGTCAGGCCCTGGTGTTCGGCGTGGTGTGCGCCATGGCGGCGCCCATCGGCGACCTGACCGAGTCGGTCATCAAGCGTGACCTGGGTATCAAGGACATGGGCAGCCTGTTGCCAGAGCATGGCGGCATCCTCGATCGCTTCGATGGCCTGCTGTTCGTGCTGCCGGCCGCCTACTACGTCAGCCGGGCTCTCCACCTGGTGCCCGGTCTCTAGGGCCCCATCGGCCAA
>JAYUBX010000026.1:0-2344 GCA_043740665.1 Candidatus Neomicrothrix sp. | reverse complement strand
GCGTAGCCGTAGTTGCGGAAGAACGCGGCCTGGTAGTTCCCCAGTGCGATCTTGGTGATGTAGGCGGTCTGCTCGAGGCTGTCGATCGACACGTTGATGCCGAGCGGCTTCCACTGCGCGTCGAGCAGCTGCAACACCTTGGTGTCGTCGATGGTCGGCAGACCGGACAGGGTGATGTCCAGGCTGGTGGCACCGGTGTCGGCCTTGTAGGCGTCGACCTCTTGCTTGGCCTTGTCGAGGTTGGTGCTGAGCGCACCGTTCTGGTCCTTGGCCATGCTCCACACGCTGGGCGGCGACCACATCGAGGTCGGGACCTCGACGCCGGCACCGACGCTGCCGGCCACGGCGGTCGGGTCGGTGGCGTAGGCCAAGGCCTGGCGGGCGTGGAGGTTGCTGAGTGGATTCGGTTTGCCGTTGACCACCGGCGAGGTGTTGGTCATGACGAAGGCCTGCTCGGTGGTCCAGTCCTTGACGACCTGGAAGTTGCTGCCCATGTCGTTCGCGCTGGCGGCGCTGGTCGTGTAGATCATGTTGACGTCGCCCGTCTTGAGGGCGTTGGTGCGGGTGGTCTCGTCGGGGATCACCTTGAACTCGATCGAATCGAGGTGAGGCAGACCGGCCTTCCAGTAGGTCGGGTTCTTGGTGGCTTTGAAGCTCGAGTCCGGGGTCCAGCTGTTGAACACGTACGGCCCCGTACCGATCGGGTGCCCGGCGCCGTGGTCGGGTGAGTCGATCATGCTCGGGGCCATCATGAACGCCGAACCCGCGTCGAGGAAGCTGTTGGGGAAGGCGGCCCACGGCTGCTTCAGGCCGACCATGACGGTGAGCGGGTCGATGACGGTGATGTCGCCCAGGATCGGCGAAAGGGCGATGCCGGAAAGGGTGCCCGTCTTGTAGTAGTCGATGTTCTTCTTGACCGCGGCGGCATCGAACGCGGTGCCGTCCTGGAACTTGATTCCGGGGTGCAGGTTCAAGCGCCACTGGGTGAAGGCTTCATTGGCGATCCATGAATCGGCGAGCCACGGCGTGGCACTCGAGTCCTCACCGGCTGTGGCCAGGGGCTCGAGCACGCTCGACCCGACCAGGCTGCCGGTATCGGCCCACTGGGCCAGCGCCGGGTTCCAGCCGTTGGTCTCGGCGCTGATGCCGATCACCAGGCTGCCGCCGTCGACCGGCGTACCGCCGTCGGCGACGACGGCGTCAGTGGTCGCGGTGGCGCTGCCACTCTTCGACGAACTGCCGCAGGCCGCGGCCACCAGGGCCAGGGCCAGCACGATGCCGACGAGCACGTGACTCGAGCCGGTGCCCCGACTTCGGCTTGTCGTCTCGTTGCTTGCTTGCGTTCGATACATGGCCATGATGTCCCCCACTGACAGACGAACTGACAGAAGGATGATCGGCCGCGGACCGTCAACTATGAGTTTCTGCTGAGGGGGGCCGACCAGATTGAGCCGATCGGCCCCCATACGTGCGGAGAACGGGGCCGGCGTTACTGCGTTCGCCAAAGCTGGCTCGGCCACGTCTTCGGCATGTAGTTGCCGAACGACACCTTCTCGGCATTGGACAGACCGTGCACGCTCGAGTCGGCCACGAATGAATACGGCGTGTTGTAGAGCCAGATGTTGGTGGCCGACGCATTGATCTGCTTGACCAGGTCGTCATAGGCCGTCTTGCGGATGTTGGGATACCCGCTGGTGCGGCCGGTGGCGAGATCCGAGCCCATCAGCCGGGTGGTGAACTGGGTGAAGTTGATGCTCACCGTTCCCGGCCCCTTGGCGGTGCTCGCCGAGAAGAACACGTAGTCCGAGTCGGGGTCGGCATAGCCATAGTTGCGGAAGAACGCAGCCTGATAGTCGCCGGTCGCGATCTTGGTGATGTAGGCGGTCTGCTCGAGGCTCTCGATGGTGACGTTGACGCCAGCCGATTTCCACTGGGTGGCGACCTGTTGCAGGATCTTGGCGTCGTCGACGGTCGGCAGGCCCGAGAGGGTGATGTCGAGGCTGGTGGCGCCGGTGTAGGCCAGGTACGAGGCAACCTCTTGCTTCGCTTGATCGAGGTTGGGCCTGACCCACCCGTTCTGGTCCTTCTCCATGCTCCACGGGCTGGGGGGCGACCACGGCGAACTGGGGACCTGGACGCCTTCACCGACGGTGGCGGCGATGGGCACCGGGTCGGTTGCGTAGGCGAGGGCCATCCGGGCGTGCAGGTTGTTCAGTGGATTCGACTTGCCGCGCACCTGGGGTGCGGAGTTGGTCATGACGAACGCCGTCTCTGACGTCCAGTCCTTGGTCACCGCGAATGCCCCAGCGAGACTGTTGGCGCTGGCCGCGCTGGTCGTGTCGAT
>JAYUBX010000025.1:0-7012 GCA_043740665.1 Candidatus Neomicrothrix sp. | reverse complement strand
AGGCGCAAGAAGACGTCCTCGAGGCGCTGCCGCCCGGCCCGCAGATCGCCGAGTTGCAGGTCACGCTCGGCCAGCCAGCCGGTGAGGGCCGCGACGGTGGCGGGACTCGGGGCGCCATCGACCCGATACTCGCCGGGTGCGACCTCGGTGACCGTGGCCCCGAGGGCCACGGCCAACGCCGCGACATCGAGACCGGGAGCCGCCGCGAATCGGATTTCGGCGCGCTGGCCGGCGTCCATCAACTCGGCGGGGGTGCCGCTGGCCAGCACCCGGCCGTGGTCGACGATGACGACGTCATCGGCGAGCCGTTCGGCCTCGTCGAGGTCGTGGGTCGTGAGCAGGACGCTGATGCCCCGGTCGCGGAGATCGGCGATGATTCGGCGGATCAGTTGGCGTCCGCTGGGATCGATCCCCGCGGTGGGCTCGTCGAGGAACGCGACCTCGGGACGCCCGACCAGGGCGAGGGCCAGCGACAAGCGCTGCTGCTCGCCGCCGGACAGGCTCTTCCACGTCGAGCTGGTTCGGTCGCTCAGGCCCACCTGTTCGAGCAGCGCCTCCGGCTCTTCGGGGTTGTCGTAGTACGAGGCGAACAGGCGAAGGACTTCGAGCGGTCGCGCCGCGGTGTAGACCCCGCCGGTCTGCAACATCACACCGATCCGGCGGGTCAGCTCGGCGTGCTGGCCGATTGGATCGAGGCCGAGCACCCGGACCGAGCCCGAGTTCGGGCGGCGGTACCCCTCGAGCGTCTCGACCGTCGAGGTCTTGCCCGCGCCGTTGGGACCGAGCAGGGCCAGAACCGTGCCCCGAGGAACCGAGAACGAGAGCCGGTCGACGGCCACGTGATCGCCGTAGCGAATCGTCAGATCGTTGACCTCGATGGCGAGGTCGGTTTGGGCAGACGGCACTCGCCGACGCTATAGCCGCCCTCCCGTGGCGACCCAACCCCGGTACCGGATCGATATCGGTGATGGGTCGGGCTCGACCAACTTGCTACGTTGCTGGCCATGCTCGACGTCCGCAGGATCCGTACCGAGTTCGACGACGTGCGAGCCGGTCTGGTGCGGCGGGGGGACGATCCGCTGCCGCTCGAGCGGGCTCGGGTCCTCGATCAGCGCCAACGCGAGCTGGCTGCCGAACGTGACGACGTGCGGGCCACCGTGAACCAGATTTCAAAGCAGGTGGGCGAGCTGCGCCGCGACGGTCGGGGCGACGAGGCCGAGACCCTGCAGGGTGAGAGTCGGGAGTTGGGCGAACGGCAACGAGTTCTGGACGACGAGACGGCCGACGTCGCCGCCGAGTTGCGCGAGGTGTTGCTGCGCATCCCCAACACCCCGGCCGCCGACGCTCCGAATGGCGCCGACGAGCGCGACAACGTCGTGGTCTCGGTGAACGACTTCGACCCTGATGGCTACGCCGATCATCAGCGGGTACCGCACTGGGACATCGGGACCGAGTTGGGCATTCTCGACCTCGAACGGGGGGCCAAGGTCTCGGGTTCGATGTTCGTCATGTTCCGTGCCATGGGGGCGACGTTGCAGCGCGCGCTGTGCCAGTTCGCTCTCGATCGCAACAGCGACCAGTTCGAGGAGATCCGTCCTCCCAGCCTGGTGCTGAGCTCGACCCTCGTCGCGACCGGTCAGCTGCCGAAGTTCGCCGATGATGCCTATCACCTTGAGCGCGACGATCTGTGGGCCATCCCCACCGCCGAGGTGCCCCTCACCTCGCTGGCCATGAACGAGGTCCTCGACGAGGCCGAGCTTCCCAAGCGACTGATGGCCTACTCGCCCTGCTTTCGTCGCGAAGCCGGATCGGCCGGCCGCGACACGCGCGGGTTGCTGCGGGTGCACGAGTTCGACAAGGTCGAGCTGTTGGCCTACGCCACGCCCGCTCAGGCCCCAGCCGTGCTCGACGACATCCTGAGCCGGGCGGTGGCGCTGGTCGAGGCGCTCGACCTGCCGTATCGGATCCTCGACATCTGTACGGGCGACATGGGTCAGTCGCACCATCGATCGTTCGACGTCGAGGTCTATGCCCCCGGCGTCGACCAGTGGCTCGAGGTGTCGTCGGTGTCGTGGTTCAGTGACTATCAGGCTCGCCGGGCCAACATCCGGTATCGGGTCGCGGGTGAGAAGCGCACCGAGATGGTCCACACGATCAACGGATCTGCGCTGGCCGTGCCCCGCATCTGGGCGGCGCTGGTCGAGACCCACCGTCAGTCCGACGGATCGGTGGCCCTGCCTGAGGCGCTCTGGCCGTACCTGCGGGGGGCCACCAGCATCGGTTCCGCGTCCGGATCCATCGGCGGGTGACGTCGTGACCGAAGCCGCGACCGATGACACGACCGATGACGCGACCGATGACGCGGCTCGGGGCCGACGGGTGCGATGGTCGGCCGTGGCTGGCACCGTCGTCTTGGTCTACACGTTGCTGTATTCGGTGGCCTTGCTCGACGTAGGCGACCGCAATCGCTTCAACGACTGGGGCCGGGCCATGGGCAGTTTGGGCGCCCGCTTGGTGTTGAGCGGCGTGGTGCTGGCGGCGCTGTTCCATACGTTCGACGGGCTGCGCCGCATGGCGATCGATCTGCGACCGGCGCTGGCCGAGCAGGATCCCCGATGGCGCGCCACCGTGTTGTTCTTCACCTGGTCGCTGGCGTTGCCCGCCGCCGCGATCATCCTGTGGCCCTGGCTGTCAGCGACGACTCGATGATCGAATCGATGACGGACGCGACCACGCCGGTCGACGCCCCGCCCGGCCCCGAGGTCCGCAGTTGGGGCTGGCACCTGTTGCAGCTCAGCGCCTGGGTCCTGGTGGTCATGCTTCCGGTGCACCTGGCCATGACCTGGTTGGTGCACGACTCGGGCACCTTCGGGGTGGCCATCTTCGTCGACCGGTGGCGCTCGGGACCGGGGCGGATCTTCGACTGGGCTTTCATCGTCTTGGCCCTGTTGCACGGCGGGATCGGGCTGAACGGCGTGGTCGGTCCCTTGGTCGCGTCAGCCAGGTCGCGGACGGCGGTGGCCGTGGTCATTGGGGTCGGCTTCGGGGCGCTGGGCCTGGCTGTCTCGGCGGCCATCTTGCGATTCGTCGTCTGACTGATCCGAACCGAGCTCACTTCCGAGGTGGATGGAACCCCGAGATGGTGCCGCCGTCGTCGTTGGGTCGACCGTCCTTGCCGATGGCCACGCGCTGGGTCGGGAAGATGCTGCGGTGGGACGAGAAGACGTAGCTGATTACGCACACGATGGCCAAGGGAACCACCGCGCCCGCTCCGAAGAGCTCGATGCCCATGATCGTGCACGTGAGCGGGGTGTTGGCTGCGCCGGAGAAGACGGCGACGTAGCCCATGGCCGCCATCAGTGGGATCGGCACGCCCAGGGCGTGGCCGAGGGCGGCACCGAGGGTGGCTCCCATGCAGAAGAGCGGGGTGACCTCGCCGCCCTGAAACCCGGTGCCGAGCGTGACAGAGGTGAAGAGCATCTTGAGGGCGAACACCCCGAAGCCCATCGTGGCGCCGGCCAACGCGGCATCGATGAGCGGTAGCGACAGGCCGAGGTACTGGCGCGTGCCGACTGCCACCATCAGCACCAGGACGATCACGCCGCCCAGGAAGGGTCGAGCCGGCGCCCACGGCAAGCCGGCCTTGCTGAACGTGCGAACGGCGTGGGTCAGCTCGATGAACACGGCGCCGCACAGGCCGAACGCCACGCCGGCCAGCGCCAGTTTGCCGACCAGTCCCGGGGTCAGGTTGATCAGCCCGAGGTTGGCGGTTGGGGTGTGGTGCCAGCCGAGACCTCGAACCACTTGATTGCCCACGACCGATGCGGTGAGCGCTGGCACCAGCGCGTCGTAGCGGATCCGGCCCACTGCCTGAACCTCGAGCCCGAAGATGGCCCCGGCCATCGGGGTGCCGAACATGGCCGCGAATCCGCCGCTGAGCGCGGCGATCAACAGGATGCGGCGATCGGTCGCGTTGAGCCGGATCATGCGGCTGAACAGCTCGGTGAGGCTGCCGGACATCTGGATGGCCGTGCCCTCTCGTCCGGCCGAACCGCCGTACAGCTGCGTGACGACGCTGGCCGCGTAGATCAGCGGGGCCATGCGCTTGGGTACGCCGCCGGACGGCTCGTGGATCTCGTCGATCAGCAGGGCATTTCCCTGGATCGAGCGACCGCCGAGGTAGTGGTAGACGACGCCGACAAGCAGACCGGCGACTGGCAGGAACCACACGATGGCCCCGTGGGTGAGCCGGGTGTCGGTGGCCCAGCGCAGAGCGTTGAGGAAGAGGAACGACGACACGCCGGCCAGCCCACCGACGACCGAACCGAGCACGATCCACCGCAGCAGGCTGCCGACCAGTCGCAGGTGGTCGCCCAACGCCAGCGGTGGCAATGCCCGTGCCGCCGCGGTCAGTCGGTCGCGCAGCCCTGGGTTCGGTTCGTTCTCCACGTGGTGCTCCGTGTCGGTGGCTCACGCCCAGAGGTGGGCGGATCGCACCGGAACACGACGACCTACCAACGGGCAATTGCTCGGTTGGTAGGAGCCATCAGCCCGAGGGCGGTTTCGGCGAGCTCCATCGCCTTCAGGGGGCAGAGTACCCAGGTAGCGTTGCCCCCGCAATGATCGACGCGGATGACTTGGCACCCGAGCCTGGCCGGGACTTGACTCGGGGAATGGATCTCGCTGCGCTCCGCGCCGACCTGATGGCGCACGGGATCGAGGACGGCGAGCTCGACCCCGACCCGTTCGTGCAGTTCGTGGCCTGGCTCGAGCAGGCTCGCCAGGCCGGGGTCCACGAGCCCGAGGCGATGGTCATCGCCACCGCGACCGCCGCCGCGCAGCCGTCGGCCCGCCACGTGCTGGTCCGCGATTGGGGCGATGGGGCCTTCGTGTTCTTCACCAACTACGACAGTCAAAAGGGTCTCGAGCTGGGCCAGAACCCGGCGATCGCGGTCTGCTTCCCCTGGAACATCCTGGGCCGTCAGGTGCGGGTTGCTGGTCGGGCCGAACGCACATCGGCGGCGGTGAGCGACGCCTACTTCGCGTCCCGGCACCGGGGCAGTCAGGTCGGTGCCTGGGCGTCGGCTCAGAGCACGGTCATCACCGATCGAGCCGAGCTCGAAGCTCGGGTGGCCCAGGTCGAGGTCCGGTTCGATGGTGTCGACGTGCCCCGTCCGCCCCATTGGGGAGGCTTCCGCATCGTGGCCGACGAGATCGAGTTCTGGCAGGGCCGCCCGTCGCGCCTGCACGATCGGTTCCGCTATCGGCGCCAGGCCCGGACCGATGAGGCCGATGGAGTCTGGGTGCTCGAGCGGCTCAGCCCCTAGATCGGCACCAGCACCTCAGGGCAGCAGGTTGAGCACCTGTTCGCCAACCAGGTCGAGGTGCTCGAGGTCGTCGATGTCGAGCACCTGCAGGTACATGCGCTGGGCACCGGCCTCGGCGAAGGTGGCAATGGTGTCGAGCACCTGGGCGGGGCTGCCGGCTGCACCGTTGGCCTTGAGGTCCTGGTCGTAGCTGCGGCCGATGCGGGCGGCCCGTCGCTCGGTCTCCTCGTGTGTCTCGCCGCAGCAGAGCACCAGCGCGGCGGAGCAGATCAGATCGTCCGGGTCGCGGTCGATGGCCTCGCACGCGGCGCGGACCCGGGCCACCTGGTCGACGAAGGCATCGACCGGGCCGAACGGCAGGTTGTATTCGTTGGCGTACTGGGCCGCCAGACGGGGCGTGCGCTTTGCTCCCCAGCCGCCGACCACGATCGGCGGGCCGCCGGGCTGTACCGGCTTCGGCAGTGCCGGTGAGCCAACCACGGTGTAGTGCTGGCCCTCGAACGAGTACTGCGAGTCGACGGGCGTGCGCCACAGCCCGGTGACGATCTCGAGCTGCTCCTCGAGTCGTTCGAAGCGTTCGCCGAGGGTCGGGAACGGTATGCCGTAGGCGGTGTGCTCGTCGTCGAACCAGCCGGCACCGAGGCCCAGTTCGACCCGTCCGTCGCTCATGTCGTCGACCTGGGCGACGGCCACCGCAAGGGGCCCGGGTAGGCGGAACGTGGCCGAACAGACCAGGGTGCCGAGGCGGATCGTCGACGTCTCGCGAGCGATGCCCCCGAGGGTGACCCAGGTATCGGTCGGACCGGGCAGTCCGCTGACCTCGCCCATCTTCAGGTAGTGGTCGGAACGAAAGAACGCATCGAAGCCGGTGCTCTCGGCGCGTTGCGCCACGGCCAACTGCTGCGCGTACGACGCACCCTGTTGGGGCTCGATGAAGATGCGGAGGTCCATGGTGACGAGGTTACGTGTCTGGCGTCGGCCAGGTTCGGGCGGCGGCGACGAGGGCATCGATCAACGCCGTGGTGTGGGCCGCCGGCCCCTCGTGGTCGGCTCCGGCCCAGAACGGTCCCAGCCCTCGCACCCGTGGTGGCAGCTCGAGCTGGACGCCGGCCCGGCGCGGTCGGTTGACCGGGTTGTCGGGATGCATCCCCCGCAGCTCACGGGGGATGTCGGTCAACGAGTCGAGGATCTCGTACTCGGGCAGGCCGGCGCGCAGGTGCCGGGCCAGGTGGCCGGCCAGCAGGCGGTTCTGGCCGCCCAGCAACAGGCTGGTGAACAGGGTCTGTCGGCCGAAGCCATGCACGGCAACGGCGACGTCGACATGGTCGAGGAACGCGGTCAGGACGGGGGAGTGCGCCGGGTCGATCTGGGCCGACGGAACGTGCCACCGAAATCCGGCCGGCTGCACCACGGCGTAAACCGAGCAGTCCGAACGTTCGGCCGCGGCCAGCGCCACCTGGTCGGTGACCTGTTCGAGCGACCCGCCGTGGAACGCCATGAACCCCAGCCGGGCCGAACGCAGCACGCTGATCTCTTCGACCCCGGGGTGGGCGAGCAGCTCGTCGAACATCGCCCGCCGACGGTACCGCTGTGCGCCGCGATCAGACTGATCGGCGCTTGCGGCCCATGGCCAGAGCCACGATGACGCCGACGGCGGCGGCCAGCACGATGCCGATGCGCAGGGG
>JAYUBX010000024.1:0-4032 GCA_043740665.1 Candidatus Neomicrothrix sp. | reverse complement strand
CCGCCGTCACCGCCCGTGGCGATGGTGACCAGGCCGCCGGCGACGGCCGACGCGCTTCCGCCCGACGACCCGCCCGCGGTGCGGGTCGGGTCCCACGGGTTGCCGGTCACGCCGTTGAGCTTGGTGATCGACACGTTCAGGCCGCCGAACTCGCTGGCCGTGGTCTGGCCGATCAGGTTGGCCCCGCCGCGCTGCTTGAGCCGGCTGACCATGGTGCCGTCATAGGTTGCCCGGCGGTCCTTGAACACCAGTGACGCTTCGGTGTTGGGCCAGCCGGCGACCGTGTCGAGCTCCTTGACGCCCATGGGCACGCCGCCGAACGGCAGCGTCACATCGGCGGCCCGGGCGTTCTCGATGGCCCGTTCGGCATCGACGTGCGAGAAGGCGTTGAGGGTGCTCGCGTCAATGGCGGCGAGCGTGGCTTCGAGCTCCTCGACCGGCGATCGCTCACCCGCCCGGAACGCATCGACAAGCGAGCAGGTGTCACCGAGCCACGGGGTATCAGCCATGCGCGGAGTGTGGCACAGCAAGCTGAGCGTCGCTCAGTTTGGGGTGCCGTAGAGTGCGGCGGTGGACGCACGCGACTGGCTCGGCCTGCAACCGACGCACAATCCGATGCGCTGGTACCTCCCGGTCACGCCCGGCATCTCGACCGGCCACAGTTTTCTGTTCGGAGGCTGCGCCCTCGGAGCCGCCATCGCCGCCATGGAGGCCAGCACCGACCGGTCGATCATCTGGGCCACCGCGCAATACCTGTCGTACGCGCGGCCGCCGTCGGTGATGGACATCGACGTGACCATCGCGTCCGAAGGCCGCCAGACCACCCAGGCCCGCGCCGTCGGCACCGTCGGCAACACCGAGATCCTCACCGTGAACGCGGCCCTGGGTGATCGCGATCTGCCGGCGTCGGGCCAGTGGCCGGTCATGCCGGTGGTGCCGGCGCCCGACGACTGCCTGCCGCGCGAGGGTCGGTGGCACGTCGAGGACTCGATCATGAGTCGCCTCGATCAACGTTGGGCCCATTCCGACGCGGCCACCGGCCAAACCGTGCTCTGGACCCGACTGCCCGACGTACTCGAGGTGTCGGCGCCCGCACTCGCGGTGTTGGGCGACTACGTCCCGCTCGGCATCGGCCAGGCGCTCAACCTGGACACCATGAGCAACAGCCTCGACAACACGTTGCGGGTCGGCACGATCGTCCCCACCGAATGGGTGATGATCGACATTCGCATCGACCTGGTCGCCCGCGGTTTTGGTCACGGCACGGTGTACCTCTGGGCGCCGGATGGCACCCTCATGGCCACCGCCAGCCAGTCGGCCATCGTGCGCGAGTGGAAACCCTGATGATCACGCCGCCCCCCGCCCCCCATCCAGCAACCTTGTGTCGTTGAGCGCACCCTGGTGCGCTCAAACACACAAGGTTCGCTCGTTTGACCATTGAGAGGCACCCCAATGACGCAGCGCCACGGCATGACGATCCCGTTCGACAACGTCCCACTGGGCGAGCAGCGCGAGTGGATCGAGGAGCTCGCCGACCTGGGCTACACCGACGTGTGGTCGTCCGAGGCCAACGGGGCCGACGCCTTCACGCCGCTGGCGCTGGCGTCGGTGTGGGCGCCCTCGCTGCGGCTCGGCAACGCCATCGTCCCGGTGTTCACCCGTGGCCCGGCCACGTTGGCGCAGTCCGTCGGCTCGTTGGCTCAGGCCGCCCCCGGGCGCTTCGTGCTCGGGCTGGGCACCTCGAGCGATGTGATCGTCGAGCGATGGAACGGCATCCCGTTCGAGGAGCCCTACAAGAAGACCCGCGACATGGTGCGGTTCCTGCGGGTGGCCCTGACCGGCGAGAAGGTCACCGAGACCTATGACACCTTCTCGGTCAAGGGGTTCAAGCTCGGCGTCGTGCCACCGGAGCCCGTGCCGATCCTGGTGGCCGCGCTGCGCGAAGGGATGCTCAAGCTGGCCGGACGCGAGGGCGACGGAGCCATCATCAACTGGCTGTCGGCCGATGACGTCTCGACCGTTGCCCCGGTGGTCCGCCAGTACGGCGCCGAGAAAGAGATCGTCGCCCGCATTTTCGTGGCCCCCAGCGAGGATGCCGACATGGTGCGGGCCATGGGCAAGTTCGCCATCGCCGCGTACCTCAACGTGCCGGTCTACGCCGCGTTCCATGACTGGTTGGGCCGTGGCGATCAGCTGGCCGACATGTGGCGACACTGGAAAGAAGGCGATCGCAAGGGTGCTCTCGCCGCCATCCCCGACGAGGTCGTCGACCAATTGATCGTGCACGGTTCGCCCGAGCAGTGCCGCGAGCATGTGCAGCGCTACGTCGACAACGGGGTCACCACACCGGCGCTGGCGATCCTGCCGTTTCCCGGTATCGACCAGCGTCAGGCCATCCGCGACCTCGCGCCTCGCTAGCGACGGGGTGGGCGGTCGCGACGGGGTGGGCGGCCGGGTCGCCCGGAGTCAGAACCCCTGGGTGGGCATCCAGTTGCCGTGGAAGCCGAAGGGAACCCGTCGGGGCAGGTGCACCCGGGCGACGGGTTCGCTGCCCATGTCGCGCGCGTCGACGACCACCAGCTCGCTGGCCGATCGGTCGCGGTCGAACACCAGGTTGATGAGCCAGCCGTCGTCCTCGGCGGCGCCGTCGGGATCGGGGGCGAAGACCGCTTCGCCGGCCTCGACGTCGTCGCCGTAGTGGTGCAGCTCTGAGGTCCCGGACTCGAGGTCGTGCTTGACCACTCCGGTGAACTGCACGTCGTCGTTCTGCCACGGGCCGGCGGCCACGTAGCCGTAGCGGTTGGCCACGCCGGACCAGTGTTGGTTGATGCGGGGGAAGTCACCGGGGCGGTCGTCGAGCTGGGTTTCGGTGACGGTTCCGGCGGCGAGATCGATGGTCCAGCGGTGCAGCAACGGCTGGGTGGACCCGGTGAGCTCGTCGCCTCCGAAGGCGGTGGGAATGCGGGGGGCGCGACACCCGTCGATGACCAGGGTGGTGCCGTCATCCCATCCGTTGAGGAAGTGGAAGACGAAGAACGGGTCCATCTCGAACCAGGTGACGTCATCGCTGCTGCCGTCGCGGGCCAGCACGCCGATGCGGGCGCCGTGCTGGGGCTGCCAGCTGATCGACGTGCCGCCGCTCATCATGGCTTCGATGTCGAACACCGCAGGTAGGTCGAAGAACACGACGTGATGCTCGGTGGCCACGAAGTCGTGCATCATCACCGCTCGCGGCAGGTCGATGTCGACGCTGCGGGTCAGGGCGCCACTGGCATCGGCCACGTGGAACCGCAGGAACGGCGGGAAGGGGCTGTAGCCGAAGAAGAGCAGCTCACCCGTGGACGGATCCCACTTCGGGTGCGCCGTCATCGAGCCGACCAGCTGACCGTCGAAATCCCACTCGCCCCGCGTCTCGAGCTCGGGGCTCAACTCGGTGGGGCGCGATCCCTCCATCAGCGCCAGGATGCGACCGCCGTGACGGATCACGTTGGTGTTGGCCGTGTTCTTCATGATGCCGGCCTCGTCGATCACGGCCTGATCGGGGAAGGTGAACTCGGACAGCCCGCCGAAGAGTGCCCGTCCGGCTCGCCGCTCGACCTGCAGGCCGATGCCATCGACGAAGCGATTGCGATAGCGGGCCCGACCTTCGTCGAGATAGAGCGCGTGGATCATGCCGTCGCCGTCGAAGAGGTGATAGCGACCGAGCGGCGCGAACGCCTGGTTGGGCCCGTTGCGCAGGTAGGCGCCGGTGAGCGCGGTCGGTAGCTCGCCGGTGATCTCGAGATCAGCCACGTCGAGCTCGTCGTAGACCGGTGCGAAGTTGCCCTGCAGGTAGGGACTCAGATCAGGATCGAGGTCGATCGTCATGATGGTGCCTTCCGGCTCGTGTCCGGCGGCTCCGGCCTCCGTCGCGTGAACGCTGTTCACCTTAGTCGGGAGGCCGCAGCATGGCATCGAAGGCAGCGTCGACGCCGAGTTGATGGCGGGTCTGGTAGACGCCCCCGGCCTGCACCGCGCCGATCAGCAAGCTCA
>JAYUBX010000023.1:0-17218 GCA_043740665.1 Candidatus Neomicrothrix sp. | reverse complement strand
GCTGATGTACGTCGTCGGTGTCATCGAGATCGTCGCCGGCCTCGTCGTGCTCGTCCGGCCCCGATTCGGCGCCTACCTCGTCGCCGCCTGGCTCGCAGGGATCATCTTCAACCTGCTGCTGATGGCCGACTTCTACGACGTGGCGCTCCGCGACTTCGGGCTGCTGCTCGCCGCGCTCTCCCTGGCCCGACTGGCCACGGTGTTCCCATCCGGGCTCCGCACTACCGGCCGATGACGGAGCCGGCCACCATCGAAGCGAGACAACTGGAAGCGAGACAACTGAAGGAGGCACACCGATGAAGAAGTTCTCGATACGACCGACGCTCACGCTCAAAGGCCGAACGTTCAAAGGCATCCGCGGCTGGTCGGGCAAGCCGACCCACCCGCCCTTGACCGACATCCCCATCGCCGCGTACGTGTTGGCCGCCGCATTCGACGTCGGGTCGGTGATCGCCGGCAAGGACCATGCCTGGGCCCGCGAGCTCTGGCACGCGGGCACCTACGCGTTCGTCGCCGGGGTGACCGTGTCGGTGTTCGCGGCGTTGACGGGGTTCTGGGACGCGTGGAAGTCATCCGAAGCCGGCACGCAGGCCCGGCGCACGATCAACACGCACGCGACCATCATGATCACCGTCACGGTGCTGGCCGTGGCCAACCTGGTCTGGCGCCTGATCGACTACGACAGCGAACCGGTGACGCCGACCGCGCTGGCCACCCTCTCGGTCCTGATCGCCGTGCTGGTGTCGGCCGGTGCGACGTTCGGCGGCAGCCTGGTCTTCGAATACGGCTTCAACGTCGAGACCGCCGGCGATCACCCGGCCTGGCACCGGTCCGAGACCGACGTGTTCCCGGGCCACCACGAAGCGAAGGAACCCCAGTGACCAGGCTGCAGCAGCTCTTCGTCGAGCAAGGGCAGAGCCCCTGGCTCGACAACCTGACCCGCTCCTCGCTCCGCGACGACACGCTGGCCCGCTTCGTCAAGGAAGGCATCCGGGGCGTGACCGCCAACCCCACCATCTTCGCCAGGGCCATCGAAGGCTCCGATGCCTACGACGAGCAGTTCAGCCGACTCATCACGGCCGGCGCGTCGGTCGAGGCGGCGTACTGGGACCTCGTGATCGACGACGTGCGCGACGCGCTCGCGATCCTGCGGCCGACGTTCGACGCCAGCAACGGCGCCGACGGCTTCGTCTCGATCGAGGTCGCGCCCGAGCTGGCCCACGACACCGAAGGAACCATCATCACCGCCGCGCGCGACCTCCACACCCTCATCGACCATCCCAACCTCCTCGTCAAGATCCCGGCGACCGCCGAAGGCATCGCCGCCATTCGAGCGATGACTGCTGAAGGGCGCAGCATCAACGTCACGTTGATCTTCTCGTTGTCGCGCTACCAGGAGGTGATCGACGCCTACCTCGCGGGGCTCGAGGACCACGCCCGAGCAGGCGGCAACCTCGCCGACGTCCACAGCGTCGCCTCGTTCTTCGTGAGCCGAGTCGACACGGAGGTCGACGGGCGCCTCGACGCGATCGGCACGCCGGAAGCGCTCGTCCTGCGCGGCCGGGCCGCCGTCGCCCAGGCCAAGCTCGCCTATCAGATGTTCAGCGAACGGTTCGGTGACGAGCGATCGTCCGAGCTCGCCACCCATGGCGCCCACCGGCAGCGACCCTTGTGGGCCTCGACGTCGACCAAGAACCCGGCCTATGCGGACACGTTGTACGTCGACAACCTCATCGGCAGCAACACGGTCAACACGCTTCCCGAGACGACCATCGCCGCCTTCGAGGACCACGGCACCGTCGCGCGCACCATCGACCTTGACGTCGACGACGCCGCCTCGGTGATGGCCCGGCTGGCAGATGTCGGCATCGACATGGAGGACGTGGGGGTCACCCTCGAGGATCACGGCGCGGCCGCCTTCCACGATTCGTTCGCCCACGTTCTCGACACGCTCAACGCCAAGGCCCGCCAACTGGCGACACCCTGACGTGGACTGGGCCGGCTGGGCACTGTTCTGGCTCATCGCCACTGCCGTCCTCACGGCGGTCATGACCGTCGCCCAACTCGCCGGTATCACCCGCTTGGATCTGCCCTTGCTGCTCGGCACCGTCGCCACAGAGGACCCTGACCGGGCCCGGGTCGCCGGGTTCTTCATCCATCTGACGATCGGGGAAGGCTTCGCGCTCGGCTACGCCGCCGCCTTCGCCGTCCTCGGCCAGGCCTCATGGTGGCTCGGCGGTCTGTTCGGCCTGGTACGCGTCGCGGTCGCCCTCACGGTGCTCGTCCCGCTGCTCGCCGGGATCCATCCTCGAATCGCTTCCAATCGGGCCGGGCCGATGTCGAAGGCGGTATTGGAGCCCCCGGGCCTACTCGGTCTCAACTACGGCCAGCAGACCCCGATCGTCGCCACCGTCGCCCACCTCATCTACGGCACCGCCCTCGGCGTGCTGCTCACGGCGCACTGACCACCGACATGACCTCTGCCGACAGCTCCGATCCATCCCCACACATCGATCGACCCATCGAAGACTACGGACTCATCGGCGACACCCGCACTGCCGCCCTGGTCTCTTCAGACGGCGCCATCGACTGGATGTGCGTACCTCACTTCGACGGCGTACCCATCTTCGGTCGCCTCGTTGGCGGCCCGGACGCCGGCGCCTTCCGGATGGGGCCATCAGGTGAGGCCACGGTCACCGCTCGCTGCTACCGGCCAAACACTGCCACGCTCGTGACCACCTGGCGCACCGAACGTGGCCGACTCACCCTGACCGAAGGGATGATCGCCGAGGTCGCCGGCACACTGCTGCCACCCACGCTGCTCGTTCGACGGCTCGCCGCCAAGGACGGTCCGGTCGAAGTCGAGATCAACCTCGACCCCCGCCTGGGCGAACAGCACCAGCGGCCCATGGTTCAACAACGCAACGACACCCTCGTCTGCAGTTGGGGGGCCACCGCCATGGCCGTGCGCTGCTCGCCATCGAAACGGCTCGCACCGGGCCGACCGACCACCTTCACCATCACCCCTGGCCGTCCCCTCACCATCGCCGTCGCCATCGCCGACCGAGAACCGCTCGTGTACGTCGACCCCGACGCTGCCTGGTCAGCACTCCTCACCGACGGAGAGCGATGGCACAACTGGTGTGAAGACATCGACGACGGACTGCCCCACCGAGCCCTGGCAGTCCGTAGCCTGCTCACCTTGCGGCTCCTGACCTACTCACCGTCGGGGGCACCGGTCGCAGCGCCCACCACCTCGCTCCGCGAGCACCCGGGCGGGACACGCAACTGGGACTACCGCTTCGCGTGGCCCCGCGACGCCAGCATCGGCATCGGAGCCTTCCTCGCCGTCGGCAAGGTCGACGGCGCCCGCCGGTTCCTGGCCTGGCTGCTCCACGCCAGCCGCCTCGACCGGCCCAGGCTCCCCGTTCTCCTGACGCTCCATGGCCGTCACCCCAGCCCCGAACGGGTCCTTGCCGGCTGGCCCGGCTACGCGGCCAGCCGACCCGTTCGCTTCGGCAACGGCGCGGCCGACCAGCACCAGCTCGACGGATACGGATGGATTCTCGACGCCGCCTGGCTGCTCGTCCGAGCCGGGCATGGCCTCTACTCCGAGACGTGGCGGGCCATGCGCGGCTTCGCTGACGAAGTCTCATCGCGGTGGTCCGAGCCCGACGCCGGCATCTGGGAGGTCCGCGGCGACGGGGCTCACCATGTGCACTCCAAGCTGATGGCCTGGCTGGCCCTCGACCGGGCGCTGCGCATCGCAGGCACGCATCGCACTCCCGCCCGGCAGCAGGCCCGATGGCAGACCCAGCGCGACGCCATCGCCACTGACGTCACCGCCCGTGGCTGGAACCCGGCAATCGGCAGCTACACCCGCACCTACGATTCGACCGATCTCGATGCTGCGGTGCTAGTACTCCCGCTGCTCGACCTCGAGCCCATCGGATCGGCACGCGTGCAGGCCACGATCGGGGCCATAGCTCGGCGCCTCGACGCTGGCGGGCCGCTCATCCACCGGTACCCACCCGGCCGGGACGGCCTCCCCGGGACCGAGGGCGCCTTCCTACCGTGCGCCTTCTGGCTGGTGGAGGCGCTCGCCGCCACCGGCCGCATCGTCGAAGCCCACGAACGCTTCGACGAACTCGTCGCACTTGCCAGCCCGCTCAAGCTTTACGCCGAGGAGATCCATCCGGTCACCCACGCTCACCTCGGCAACTACCCCCAAGCCCTCACTCACTCCGCCCTGGTGCAAGCTGCGCTGGCCCTGCGCGACCGGTGACGGGGCGACCGTCTCCCGTACCGCGAATTGTGGCCCATCAGCCGTCGTCGATCAGGCGGCGTGGGTGCGCGCACCGTCACTTGCTGGTACGGCAAGGACGCTCAGGGGCTCTGATCGGGGATCGAAAGCAGCATCGATGAGTTGGGGTCCGACAAACCTCGCCAGGAACGAGCAGCTGGTTCTCGTCGGTAGGCCTCGGCGCTCCAAGTCTTCGAGGCCCACGCCCACCCCAATCCGACCGCCCCGGTTCCCCACGCTGCGTGACACTACGCACTCCCACGGTGGCAGTCAAGGGCCAGAAAGAACCGTTCAACGTCACCCAGAGCAATGTCTGCACGGCGTAGGGATGGCCAGGCTGGCCGGGTTGGCCGACTGAGAGGAGCAGGGAATGCCTTGGATCGTGAGCGCCTGCCCCCACTGCGGCCACGAAATCGATGCCGAGGCACGGCGCTGCCCCTGATGCCTCAGCCCGCTCCCACCTGGCTGGTCGATCGGCCGGACGATCATCCACCATCGGAACCTGCTGACCGGCTCGGTGATTCTCTGCGCCGGCACTGAATGGCTCGGACGACGAGGACTGGCGGGACGACCAGGGCTGTCTGGCGGCTGCCGGCCGGCTGTAGGTGCCGGAAACTCGATCGGCCCCTCCAGTCCGGTCCTTCCGTCGACAAACGACCTCCACGGAGCGCGATCGCCAAAGCGGCGCAGTCTTCCAAGAAATTTGGCGACCACTACCCGCTTTGGGGTGGGTATGTATAGAGAAGGTGCATTCGCAGAGCCCCACCGACGAACCTGCGAGACCACGCGACGTCCGCCCAGGCTTTTCTCGTCGCACCCCGCCTACAAACGGCCCCACACTCACCCGACCCGCCCCACCAGGCGAGGTGGTTGCTGCTGCTTCTCGGTTCGTGTCGGAGGGGGGACTTGAACCCCCACGCCCTTGCGGGCACCAGCCCCTCAAGCTGGCGCGTCTACCTATTCCGCCACTCCGACGTGGCCACCTGATGACCTGCGGGTCACCCGGTGAGAGGGGCACTGTAGCGCGTGACTCCCCCCAGGCCCGAACCCAGACGGCCGGCTCAGCCCGTGCTCGAAGGCGTCCCGGCGCCGACCCAAACTCGTTCGACGTCAAAGGTGCCGTCGAGCCGGGTGGCGTAGTCCTGCACCCCTGCCGCCAAGGCCACTGATGACCGGTAGGCCCCCAGCGGCAGCACTGGCGACAGGCTCAGAATCGTCTGCTCGATGGCCGAGTAGAGCGCACTGCGCTTGGTGGCATCGGGCTCGGCGGCAGCCGCTGTCAGCCGGGCATCGATCTCGGCCACGTTGAACGCCGTGAGGTTGTCGAGCGAGTTCGACCGGAACAGCGGGTCGAGGTAGGCCCCCGCGGTCGGGGCCAAGCCGACCCAGCCGCTGCGGAACAGTTGCTGGTTGCCTGTCGTCACGAAATGACGATAATCGTCGAACGGTTGCGCCTTGACCTGCGCGGGGATGCCCGCCGCGACGAGCTGATCGCGTACCGAGTTGGCGGCGGCCACATCGCCCACGCCGTCGGACGTGTCGACCTCGACCAACGGCACCTGCCCGTCAGGGAAGGCCTGGGCCAGCAACACCTTGGACTGGTCGGTACTGAACGCACAGGGGCCGCCACACGGATCGAGGGCCGATCCGGCCACCCCGGTCGGGACGACCGCCGAGCTGGGCACCAGATCGGGCAGGCCGGCTGCAACAACCTTGGTGCGGTCGACGGCCCGCACAATGGCCTGGCGAAACAGCTGATTGGCAAAGGTCGGACTGGCCAGGTTCATGCCGAAGAACTCTTCGGCACCCAACGGCGACGTCTGCACCGCAACACCCGGACCCGTCGACGGCGGCGTTCTCGAGGCAATCCCTCCCCAATCGGCCTGACCCTGCTGCACCGCCCGCAACGCGGCCGCGGGGTCGACCACCTGAACCAGGTCGATCGAGTCGAGCTGAGCCGAACTGCCATCGGATCGAACGAGGCTGGTGGCGGTCGCCAGCGAGCCGGCCCGATCGGCCACCCGGAAGGGTCCGGCGCCGATGCTCCATCGCGGCGAAGACGACACCGCCGTCGTGGACTCGGTCGTGACCGACGGATCGACCTCGGCCGGCTTCTCGACCCCATAGAGCGGCGAAGCCAGGAGCGCCGGCAGATCGACCTGCGGCGACGTCGTCGTAATGCGAACCGTCTGCTCGTCGGGCGCGGCCAGACCCGCCACGTGATCGGCCGAGCCGGCGGCGAACTCGGCACTGCCGGCGACGACGTCGAGCTGGGCCCCGGCCAACGATTCGGGGTGCTGAGCCACATGCTCGAGCGAGGCCACCACGCTGGCAGCGGTGACCGCGGTGCCATCGGAGAACATGATGCCGTCGGCCAACGTGAAGGTCCACGTGGTGCCGGCGGCATCGGTCGACCACGTGGTCGACAGGGCCGCCACCGGCTGACCCGAGCCGGGCTCGATGCTGGTCAGGCCATCGGCCAACAGGTCGAGCACGACCATCTGGCTCTGGTCGGTCGCCACCACGGCGACCGGGTCGAGATCACCGTCGACGCCGGCCACGGCCAGGCGCATCGAGCCGCCATGACGGGTACTCGCCGGTTGATCCGACTGGTGCCGGGTACTGCTCGAACACGCGGCGAGGACCAACACGCCGACGACCGCCAGCGCGGCCAGCCGGCCGGACCCGCCCCCCACCCTGGCGTGCTACTTGTTCATCAACAGGGCGAGAGCAATCGAGGTGAACCCGAAGATCAGCGCAGCCACCAACGTGATGCGGTCGAGGTTCTTCTCGACCACGGTCGACCCGGCCGCCGACGCACCCATACCGCCACCGAACATGTCGGACAGGCCGCCACCCTTGCCGCTGTGCAGCAGCACCAGGAAGATCAGCCCGAGGCAGACGCAGGTGTGAAGGATCAGGACGAAGATGAGCACGAGCACCCCGGACACGAACGGACGGACGAGAACCGTTCCACGGTAGCAGCCCGGCCCGATGGGTCACGATCGCGCATCGGGCCTTGCGCCGGCACTAGACCACCTGCGCCTTCCAGCAACGGGTACGGAAACGGCAGCCCGACGGCGGATCGACCGGGCTGGGCACGTCGCCTTCGAGCACGATGCGCGTGCGGGCCCGTTCGAGCCGAGGATCCGGCAACGGCACCGCCGACAGCAAGGCCTGGGTAGAGGGGTGCGAGGCCCGCTCGTAGACCTGATTGGCCGGGCCGATCTCGACGATCTTGCCCAGGTACATGACGGCGACCACGTCCGAGATGTGGCGCACGACCGACAAGTCGTGGGCGATGAAGACATACGAGAGCCCAAGACGATCCTGCAGATCCTCGAGCACGTTTACGACGCCGGCCTGGATCGACACGTCGAGAGCCGACACCGGCTCGTCGAGCACCAGGAACTCGGGTTCGGTCGAGATGGCCCGGGCGATGCCGATGCGCTGGCGCTGCCCGCCCGAGAACTCGTGGGGAAAGCGGTTGCCGTACTCGGGGTTCAGCCCGACCAGCTCCATGATCTCCTTGACCCGAGTGGCCGTGTCCTCCTTGGACCGGCCGGCGATGCCGAGGGGCTCACCGATGATCGTGCGCACGGTCATGCGGGGGTTGAGCGAGGCGTACGGATCCTGGAACACGATCTGCGCTCGCCGCCGGAACAACTTCATCTCGCGCCCGCCCATGGCCAGCACGTTCTCGCCGTCGAACTGCACCGAGCCCGACGTGGCGTCGATCAGCCGAAGCAGCAACCGACCCATGGTCGACTTGCCGCAACCCGACTCGCCCACCACGCCAACGGTCTGGCCCCGACCCAAGGTGAAGCTGATGCCGCTGACCGCCTGCACGCCCCCCGTGACGCGACGCATCAGGCCGCTGCGCACCGGGAAGACCTTGACCAGATCACGGATCTCGAGAATCGGTTCAACCCCGGGCAGGGCGAACGGCTCGAGGCCAAGCGGGGCGGTGGCGGCGTCGCTCATGACACCGCCTCGCGCGTTCCGTCGAACATATCCTGGGCGAAGTGGCAGGCCGACAGATGATCGGGCGATACCTCGATCAGGTCGCGCTTGGTGACGTCGCAGAGACCGGGCTCGGCCGCCGGGCAACACGGGTTGAAGGCACACCCCGGCGGCAAGAAGATCAACGACGGCGGTTGACCCTTGATGCGATACAGCCGCTCGCCATCTCGCCGCCGATCGAGCCGGGGCAGCGAAGCCAGCAAACCCTGGGCGTAGGGATGGCTCGGTTGGTAGAAGACGTCGTCGACGGTGCTGGTCTCGACCTGGCGCCCGGCGTACATCACCAGGATCCGGTCGGTCACCCCGGCCACGACCCCGAGATCGTGGGTGATCAACAGCACGGCTGAACCGGTGCGGTCCTGGACGCGCTCGAGCACCTCGAGCACCTGGGCCTGGATGGTCACGTCGAGGGCCGTCGTCGGCTCGTCGGCGATGATCACATCGGGGTCGTTGGCGATCGACATGGCGATCATGGCCCGCTGGCGCATACCACCCGAAAACTCGTGCGGGTACTGACTCGCCCGCGCCTTCGGGTTGGGGATGCCGACCAGGTCGAGCAGCTCGATGACCCGCTCGTCGTCGGTGCCGATCTTGCCGTCGGCGTGCACGTTGATGGCCTCGGCGATCTGATCGCCGACCTTGAACACCGGGTTCAGCGACGCCAGCGCGTCCTGGAAGATCATGGCGATGCGGCGGCCGCGGATGCTCTGCATCTCGCGCTCGCCCATGGTGACCAGGTTGCGGCCACGGAAGAGCACCTCGCCGGTGACCTTGGCCTTTTTCGGCAACAGCCCCAGCACCGCCAGCGAGGTGACGGTCTTGCCCGATCCCGACTCGCCCACGATACCCAGGGTCTCGCCCTCGCACAGGGTGTAGCTGACGTTCTGCACCGCCTTGACGATGCCGTCCTCGGTCTTGAACTCGACGCAGAGGTTGCGTACCTCGAGCAGCGGCACGTTGGGGTCGTCGCCGGCATCGACCCGATGACCGACGGTGGCCGTGCTCGCACCGGTCTTCGACGTGGTCGGGGCCGACGGCCCGGCGGCGAAGCCCTCGATCGGCTCGAGCTCGATGATCGGCTCGGAGAGTGGGTCGGTCATGGCCTCGTCAGTCTTTGCTCTGCGGGTCGAAGGCAATCCCGCAGGCCATCGCCCAGGAAGTTCACGGCCAGCACCGTGATGAAGATCATGAGGCCAGGGAAATAGAGCAGGTAGGCCTTGGGCGTACCGACGACGCCCTCGGCATCGCTCAGCATGTTTTGCCCCACGACGTGGCCGGGGGCTGCACGCCGAACCCGAGGAACGACAGCGTCGACTCGGCGATGATGGCGCCGGCCACCGCCAGGGTGGCGTTCACCATGATCGGCCCCGCGATGTTGGGGAAGATATGACGCACGATGATCCGAACCGGCGACGCGCCCGACGCCCGGGCCGCCTCGACGAACTCCTTCTCGCGGATCGACAGCACCTGGCCGCGTACAACTCGGGCGATGTACATCCAGAACAGCGCGGCGAGGATGATCGAGATCATGGCAATGGTCTGGCCGAACACCTTCAACGCGATGGCCAGCACCACCAACTGGGGGATCACCAGGAACAGATCGGTGACCCGCATCACGAGCTGATCGGCCCAGCCGCGGTAGTAGCCGGCCAACGAACCGACCGTCGCCCCGACGATGGTGGCGAGGAAGGCCACGGCCAGGCCGATCGACAACGACGCCTGGCCGGCGTACAGCACCTCGGTGAGCTCGTCCCGGCCGATCGAATCGGTGCCGAACCAGTGAGTGGTCGACGGCGGCATGCTGCCGGAGAGGAGGTCCTGGTTGTTCTTCGGGAAGGGCGCCAGCCACGAGGCCCCGAAGCAGATGATGCACAGGAAGACAGGATCAGCAGCGAGATGACGGCCATGCGGTGGCGGACGAAGCACCGGCGGAGGAGCTGCCATTGTGAGCGCGCAACCGGCTCGACCCCCACCGCCAGTTGCGTCTCGCCCTCGTCGGGCAACCCGATCAGGTTCTCCCGGCCCAGGCCCATCTCGAGCTGGTAGGCCATGTCGCCGGGCTCGATGTCGGCAACCCGCTCGCGGTCGAGGTGGGGCGAGCCGGTGGGCACCGACGACGGGGAGATCTCGGGATCGATACCGGTCATGAGAACCGCACCCTCGGGTCGAGCACGCCGTAGGCGATGTCGGCCAACAGGTTGAAAATGATGACGAAGGCGGCGGCCACCACGGTCCAGACCGCCAGCACCGTGGCATCGCCCTTCGTGAGCGAGTCGATGAACAATCGGCCCATGCCGGGGATCGAGAAGATCTGCTCGGTGATGATCAGTCCGCCGAACAGGGCACCGGCAGGTCAGGGTCAACACCGGCAGCACCAGGTGACGGGCATAGTCCGCGTTGATGCCCGAGCCGTTGCCCGAGTGCAGGCCGACGAAATAGAAAGGGTTCTGGCTCAGCCCGAAGAACGTCTTGGACCGGACCGTCAGGAACTCGATGGCCAGGAGGCCGAACCAGAACGGGGGCATGGCGATACCTACGAATGACAACGTCGTGAACGTGTAGTCGCCGATGGAGTACTGCTTGACTGGCGAATACACCCCGAGCGAGATGGCAAAAAACAAAGAGATGAGCAAGCCCGGGACGATGAGCTGCAGCGTGTTGCCCATCGATCGCTGGAATAGCACTGAAACACACGCTGCACTGAAGGCGGCCGATTAGCTCAACCGTTCCGAAACAGTGCTGGTGTGAAACACGTCAAACCCTGCGCTGCAAGCGATCGACGGGTTGCCATGGGTCGAACGACCCAGAGCCGGGCTGAGCCGTACGGCTCAGGCTCCGCCGAGGCGGTACTGGATGATCTGGGCGAAGTCCTCGGGTTCGAGGCTCGCTCCACCGACCAGCGCGCCGTCGATGTCGGGCTGGGCCATCAGCTCGGTCGCGTTGCCGGGCTTCACCGAGCCGCCGTACTGGATGCGCACCCCGGCGGCCGCTTCGGCCCCCGCCAACTCGGCGACCGTCGCCCGGATCGAGGCACACACCGTCTGGGCATCCTCGGTGGTGGCGGTGCGGCCCGTGCCGATGGCCCAGATGGGTTCGTAGGCGATGACCATGGCGGCCACCTGCTCGGGGGTCACCTTGGCCAGGCCGGCCTGCACCTGCCCGGTCACCTTGGTGGCAGTCGAGCCCGCCTCGCGCTCTTCGAGGGTCTCGCCGACGCACAGGATCGGCACCATGGCATGGCGCAGCACGGCGTGGAGCTTCAGGTTCACCGACAGGTCGGTGTCGCCGAACAGCTCGCGCCGTTCGGAGTGACCGACGATGACGTAGCGCACGTTCAGCTTGGCCAAGAACGCCGGCGACACCGCGCCGGTGAACGCCCCGCTGTCGAGCCAGTGACAGTCCTGGGCGCCGAGCGAGATCTGCACCTTCTCCGACTCGACGAAGGTCTGCACCGTGCGGATGTCGGTGAACGGGGGGTGAACGCTGACCTCGACCTCGGCCAGATCGTCCTTCGACACGAGGTAGCGCAGCTTGTCGAGAAACACCGTCGCCTCGAAGTGGTTCAGGTTCATCTTCCAGTTGCCGCTGATCAGCGGCATGCGCACGGATGACGGGGCACTAGGCATTGGAAGCTCCTCGCAGGGCCTCGAGACCCGGCAGGTCGCCCAGCTCGAGCAACTCGAGTGACGCACCCCCACCGGTCGAGACGTGATCGACTTCGGACTGCAGGCCGAACTCGGCCAGGGCGGCGGCGCTGTCGCCACCACCAACCACGGTGAAGCCGCGCGCGTCAGCCATGGCCTCAGCGATCGTTCGGGTGCCGGCTGCGAACCGGGGATCCTCGAATACGCCCATCGGGCCGTTCCAGAAGATGGTGCGGGCCTCGGCGACGAGGTCGAGGAACTCGGCCGCGGTGCCGGGCCCGATGTCGAGCCCCATCCAGCCGTCGGGGATGTTGACGCCCATCTGGCGCACCTCTCCCCCGGCGCTCGGATCACCGATCTTGCCACCCGGGCCCATCGCGGTGATGTCGTGCGGGATGGTGATCGGTGCGCCCGAATCGAGCAGACGCCTGCAGGTCTCGATCTGGTCGGCTTCGAGCAAGCTGGCGCCGACCGGATGGCCCTGGGCGGCAAGGAAGGTGAAGCACATGCCACCGCCGATGATCACCCGATCGGCCACCTGCAGCAGCGCTTCGATGACGCCGAGCTTGTCGCTCACCTTGGCCCCGCCGAGGATCACCACGAACGGACGCGCCGGGTCGCTGCGCATCGGCAGCAGCACCTCGACCTCGCGGGCCAGCAGCCGACCGGCGGCGCTGGGCAGGAACTGCGGCGGACCCACGATCGACGCGTGGGCCCGGTGTGATGCGCCGAAGGCATCGTTGACGTAGACGTCCTGCCCGGCGATGAGTTGCTGCACGAAGGCCGGATCGTTGGCCGTCTCGCCCGGGTTGAAGCGCAAGTTCTCGAGCAGCTCGACACCGGAGACGTACTCGGCCAGGCGCGCCCGAACCGGTGCCACCGAGAACGCCGGATCGGGTGCCCCCTCCGGACGACCGAGGTGGGTGCACGCGGTGACGATCGCCCCGTGGGCCTGCAACCACTCGATGGTGGGCAGGGCGGCACGGATGCGCAGGTCGTCGGTGATCTCACCGTCGCGGATCGGCACGTTGAAATCGGCACGCAGCAGAACCCGGCGGCCATCGAGGTCGCCGAGATCTTCGAGTTGGGGGACGCTCATCGGATGGTGCGAGCGATCACTGGTTCGCCGCGCCGACGATCTTGACCAGGTCGACCAGGCGGTTCGAGTAGCCCCACTCGTTGTCGTACCAGCCGAGCACCTTGACCAGGTTGCCCATGGCCATGGTCAGACCCGAGTCGAACGTGCACGAGGCCGACTCGCCCACGATGTCGCTCGAGACCAACGCATCGTCGCTGTAGACGAGCACCGGGGCGAGCGGGCCGCTGGTCGAGGCCGCCTGGAAGGCGGCGTTGATCTCGTCGACGGTGACGTCCTGGTTCAGGATGCCCACGAAGTCGGTGATCGAACCGACCGGCAGCGGCACCCGCAGCGAGGTGCCGTCCAGCTTGCCCTGCATGGCCTGCAGCACCATGCCGGTGGCCCGAGCGGCGCCGGTCGAGGCCGGGATGATGTTGATCGCCGCGGCGCGGGCCCGGCGGGGATCGCCGTGCGGGCCGTCGACCAGGTTCTGGTCGCCGGTGTAGGCGTGGATCGTGGTCATCAGACCCTTTTCGACGCCGAACGCATCGTCGAGCACCTTGATCATGGGCACGAAGCAGTTGGTCGTACACGACGCGTTGGACACGACCAGGTGGGCGGCCGGGTCGAAGGTGTCGTCGTTGACGCCGACTACGAAGGTGGCGTCGGCGCCGGTGGCCGGGGCCGAGATGATGACGCGGGGCGCTCCCGCATGAAGGTGGGCGGCGGCCTTGGCCCGATCGGTGAAGAAGCCGGTCGACTCGACCACCACGTCGACTCCGAGCTCGCCCCACGGCAGCTCCTTGGGGTCACGCTGGGCGGTGATCTTGAGCAGCTTGCCGTCGACGAGGATGCCCTCGTCGGTGGCCTCGACGGTCGCGTCGAGCCGGCCCATGACCGAGTCGTACTTCAGCAGCCGCGCCATGTCCTTGACCGAGCCGAGGTCGTTGGCCGCCACGATCTCGATGTCGGCACCCTGGCTACGAACGGCCCGAAAGAAGTTCCGGCCGATTCGTCCGAATCCGTTCACACCCACACGGATGGTCATTGCGTACTGCCTCCTAGATAGCGAACCCCAGCTAGCGAACTGAGCCATCCGATCATGTACGACCGCTGGCTGCCAGTTCGCTTGTTGCCGACCCGTCCGTGAGGGTCAGCGGGCGATGTCGCGATGCGACACCTTCGGGTCATAGCCCAGCCCCTGCAACCGAGCGGCAACTTCCTCGGCGATGACCACCGAGCGATGGCGCCCACCCGTGCACCCCAGGGCCAGGGTCAGGTAGCTCTTGCCTTCGGTCACGTAGGCCGGCAGCAGCAGATCGAGCAGCGAGGTCAGCTGGTCGAGGAACTGCTCGGTGACGTCCTGACCCATGACGTACTCGCGCACCGGCCGATCGAGGCCGGTCTGGGGCCGCAGCTCGTCGACCCAGTGCGGGTTGGGCAGGAACCGGCAGTCGATGACCAGATCGGTGTCGAGGGGAAGCCCGTGCTTGTAGCCGAACGACAGCACCGTGGTCTGCATGCCCGCTTCGGGGATCTCGTCGCCGAACAGTGCCAGCATGCGGTCGCGAAGCTGATGGACGTTCAGCTCGGTGGTGTCGATCACCACGTCGGCTTCCTGCTTGGCCGGCTGCAACAGCACCCGCTCGGCCTCGATGCCCTCGGCCAGGCTGCGATCGATCGCCAGCGGATGGCGGCGACGCGAGCTCTCGTAGCGCCGCACCAGCACATCGGTCGACGCCTCGAGGAAGACGATGCGCAGCCGAGCACCCTGCATTTCGAGCGCTTCGAGGGCAGGCAGCACCTCGTCGTGATAGGGGCCCGTGCCCACGACCAGCACGATCTTGCTGATGTCGGCCGCCGGCGAACTGGCCAGCTCGGACACCTTGGGGATCAGCGCCGGCGGCAGGTTGTCGATGACGAACCAGCCGAGGTCTTCGAGGATGTCGGCCGCTTGCGACCGGCCGGCGCCCGACAGCCCGGTGATCACGATGAACTCGTTCACGCCCCTCACCCTACCGGCGGCACCTCGCCCACCCCCGTTCTTGCGGCACCACGGGCATCGTTCTGACACCTCTAGTGCCGCAAGAACGGGGTGGGGTGGGTGGGGGGCGTCAGGTGCGGCGGGCGACGAGCAGGAGGAGTCGGGGGATGGTGGCGGCCTCGGAATACTCGTGCGCTCGATCGAGGAAGCCGGCCGGGGGCGCCGGCTCGACCATCTGCTCGAGCACGAGTCCGGCGGCAGCCAGGGCGTTGACGTAGCGACCGAGAGGACGATGCACGAAGCGGATGAACACGCCCTTCTCGACCTGCTCGACGGTCGAGGCCTCGTTCAAGTAGGGGCCGACCCGCCAGTACTGCTCGGGTGGGTCGAGGATCTGATCGTCGATCCATCCGCTACCGGGCGTCTGGAGCAGTGGATGGTTCAGGAAGAACACGAAGCGACCGCCCGGCTCCAGCACCCGCGCCACCTCATCGATGGCGTCGTCGACGTCGTCGATGTGCTCGAAGACAAGACAGGCCACCACCGCATCGAAGGTGGCGTCACCGAACGGCAGCGCCGCCGCGCCCGAGCGCACGTAGCGAGGCCCGCCGCCGCGACGGACCGCCTCGTCGATCTGGGCCAGAGTGGGATCGACCCCGACGACCGACGTGCCCGATGCGGCCAGGCGGCGAGCCAACTGGCCCTCGCCGGTACCGACATCGAGCACGTGGGTACGCCCAGCCAGCCACTCATCGGCCAGCGGCAGGATCTGCTCGGTGTATTCGGGGTCGGCCCCCTCGGTGAAGCCGTCCTGCCACCACCCGGCGTGGGCCTCCCACAAGTCATCGGACGGCTGGTCATCGGTCATCGGGTCACTCCGTGGATCTTGGCGAAAACGGCGTCGGCCACCGTGTCGGGCAGCCACGACAAGGCGCGGAGATCCTCGACCGAAGCCTGCTTCACCGCTGTCACGCCGCCCAGCTCCTTGAGTAGCCGCTGTTTGCGAGTGGGCCCCAATCCGGGAATGTCGTCGACGACCGACTTGGTCATCCGCTTGCCCCGCAGCTCGCGATGGAACGTGATGGCGAACCGGTGGGCCTCGTCACGAATGCGCTGCAACAGATAGAGCGCGTCGCTCTGGCGCCCGAGTCGGATCGGCTCGGACTGACCCGGCACATAGACCTCCTCGAAGCGCTTGGCCAGCGAGGCCAGAGGAATCTCGCCGGTGAGACCCAGCTCGTCGAGCACGCGCTCGGCCACGCTCAGCTGGCCCTTGCCGCCATCGACCAGCAGCAACTGCGGCGGATAGGCGAACCGGCCCCGCTCGGCCACCGGCTTGTCGCGGTCGTCGAGGTAGTTCTTCAGGCGCCGGGTGAGCACCTCTTCCATGGCCGCGAAGTCGTCGTTGCCAGGCACGTCACGGATCTTGAAGCGGCGATATTCACGCTTGTTGGGCAGGCCGTCCTCGAGCACCACCATCGAGCCGACGTAGTCGCTGCCCTGAATGTGGCTCATGTCGTAGCACTCGATTCGCAACGGCGCCTCGGGCAGCCCGAGCGCTTCCTGGAGCTCGTTCAGGGCGCGGGCTCGGCTGTTGTGATCGGCCGCTCGCCGCAACCGATGCCGGTTGAATTCTTCGGTGGCGTTGCGGGTGACCGTCTCGAGCAACTGACGCTTGTCACCCCGCTGCGGCACCCGGATGGTGACCTGCGCACCGCGCTGCTCGCCCAGCCAGCGCTCGTACAAACCGGGGTCGGCCGACTCGACCGGCACCAACACCTGCTTCGGCACGCCGAGCGGCGGCAGGTCGTAGTAGAGGCCCTCGAGGATGGTGTCGACCAACTCGCCGGGCGAGACGTCCTCGACCTTGTCGACGATGAACCCCTTGCGACCGACCACCCGCCCGCGACGCACGTAGAACACCTGCACCGCCGCTTCGAGCTCGTCGCCGGCGATGCCGACAACGTCGATGTCTTCGGACTTCTCGACCACCATCTGCTGCTTCTCGATCGCCTTGCGCACCGTCTCGAGCCGATCGCGCAATCGAGCGGCCCGCTCGAACTCGAGCTCGCCGGCCGCCTCGAGCATCTCGGTCTCGAGCCGCTTGACGATCGAGTCGGTGTCGCCGTCGAGGAAGTCGAGCAGTTCTTGCACCAACGCGTCGTAGGCCACCTTGTCGATCTCAC
>JAYUBX010000022.1:0-1783 GCA_043740665.1 Candidatus Neomicrothrix sp. | reverse complement strand
TCCTTCTCCCAGCGGTGGGGCGACACGTACAAGCCGTTCTGGATCGGCGCACCCCCGAGATCGAGTAGCTGGTCGCGGAACCCGTCACGCGCCGCTCGCTTGGCCTCGGGGATGGCGAAGGCGACGAGGTGCCAGGTTCGATCCCACCCCCGGCCGGCGGCGTCTTGGACGTAGGCCAAGCGGGTGCGTTCCATCGACGCGCCGAGGGCGCGCATCCCGGCGCTGGTGGCGCGATAGACGGCGTCACGCCCGTCACCCTCGCGATCGAACAGCGCTTCGGCGACCAGTCGGCGCAGGCAGGACCGCACCTGATCGCCCGTCAGTCCGCAGGCCTCCGCGACCGGATACAGCTCGTCGGCCACGATGGTGCCGTCGTGGTGGGCCATACCCAGCACCAAGACTCGGGTGGGGATCTCGAGATCGGCGGAGGCCCACGGTTCGGTCGAACTTCTCACGACCGTACTGTTGACGACCGATGACGTCGGGTCAAGTGCACAGCCCGACGCACCCGCGCCCGGTCACATGCTGTGCAGGCCACACTCGGTCTTGTCGCGGCCGGCCCATCGACCCGAGCGGGGATCGTTGGGATCGACGCTGGGCACGGTGCAGGGCATGCAGCCAATGGAGAGGTAGCCCTTGGCGATGAGTGGGTTGATCGGCACGTCGTGGTCGGCGATGTAGCCGGCCACGTCGTCGTCGGTCCACATGGCGATCGGATTGACCTTGATGAGACCGCGCAGGTCGCGGGCCACCAGCGGCGCCTTGACCCGAGTGTCGGCCTCGCTGCGACGCAGGCCGCTCATCCAGGCCGACTTGCCCAGCAGGGCTCGGTCGAGCTGGCCGACCTTGACCGCCGAGCAGCAGTTCTCGGGGTCGACTTCCCACAGGGCTTCGTCCTGGCGGGCGACGGTCATGATCTTCATGTTGAGCCCGTAGCGACGACGGACCTCTTCGACCGTCTCGAGCGTCTCCGGGAAGTGGTAGCCGGTGTCGATGAAGACGACCTCGATGGCCGGGTAGACCTGCACGGCCAGGTCGATGAGCACGGCGTCGGTCATCGACGCCGTGAGGGCGAAGTGGGGTGCGAAGTTGTCGACCGCCCACTGGATGACCTTGGTCGCCGGCAGCGTCTCGAATTCGACGCTGAGCTCGGCCAGCTCGGCGTTGGTGAAGTCGTCGGGTGACTTGGGCTGGGCATCGAACCCGTCGGGACCGGTGCCGGTGAACACGGTGGCGTTGCTCATGTTGCGCACTCCGAATCGCCGATCTCGGCGACGTAGGGCCCGGTCTCGCCGAAGTCGACGTAGTACTCGGGGGCTTCGTCGGGGGTGGGGAAGAAGTCGAGGTCACGCAGGCCGTCGGCGACCACGGTGACGCCGCCGGCTCGGGCCATCCAGTCCTTGAACCTCTCGCCGGCCTGCCGTCCCTCGGCGAACTGGCGGACGACCCGCACCGCTGCTTCAGGCGCGTTGCGGGCCGGCAGGCGCAGGGCCTTCTGGCCGAACTCCATCTGCTCCTGGCCGACGTAGCCGCCCAGCAGCATCTGGTAGCCGGGAGCCGACTGGCCGTGGGCCCGTCGCTCGGCGCCGAAGAAGCCAATGTCGACCGCGTGGTGCTGGCCACACGAGTTGGTGCAACCCGAGATGTTGGTGCGCACCCCGCCGACCTCGGCCAGGCCGGCCTCTTCGAGGGCGGAGCCGATGGCATCGGCCAGGCCGCGTGACTGGGTGACGGCCAGGTTGCACGTGTCGGCACCCGGGCAGGCGACGACGTCGCGGGCCAG
>JAYUBX010000021.1:0-1593 GCA_043740665.1 Candidatus Neomicrothrix sp. | reverse complement strand
GTGTTGGCCGAGGTCGAGGCCGAACAGGGCTCGGGCTTTCTGCCGGTGCTGCGTTCCAATTCGGAAGCGATCGATGATTTCATGACCGAGAAGTTCGGTGCCTTGCGAAGCTCGCCCATTCGGGGTGGCTACGACGAGGCGGGGGCCGCTGGTGGTCGGCTGGCCGCTGACAACGCAGCGCTCACGTCCGGCGGTCTGCCTGGCGCGACCTGAATCCGAGCTCAGGCGGCGCGAGCTCGGTGTCGGGCCCGGGCCGCGCCCACCACGCCGATGGTGATGGTGATGCCCACCGCGGCCCCGCCCAGCTGCGCGCTGCGCAGCAGCATCCCGCCGATGAGGCTAGGCGGATCTGCCCCATTCTGGCGGCAGTACGTCACCCTCAGGGTCCACGTCGTGCCGCAAGAACGGGAGCGGGCGGGACATGGTCAGGTGTCGGCGAGTGCTTCCAACAAGGGGGCCACGTCGTCCGGTGCGGGCATGGCCGCGATCTCGTTGGCCAGGATGCCAGCCGCCCGGCGAACCTTGAGGTCGTCGATAAGATGCTGGATCGTTCGGGCCATGAGCTCGGGCCCCGCCTGCTTGGCATCGAGCGTCGAGCCGGCCCCCTGAGCCGAGATCAGATCAGCATTCTCGAAGTGGTCGGCGGCCAGGGGCAGCGTCAAGTGGGGGAGTCCGGCCGACGCCGCGCCGATCATGGCGCCCGATCCGCCGTGTGACACCAGCAGGTCGGCGGCAGCCAGCGCCTGGCGCTGCGGCACCCACCGTTCGACTCGAACTCCCGTCGGCAGCGCTCCCAGAGATGCGGGATCGACCTGGCTGCCGACGGTGAGCAGCGCATCGACATCGAGCGAGGCGAGCGCGTCGATGACGTCTCGCCACGGAGCCACCGGCCCGAACTCGGTGCCGAAGGTGGCGTACACGTTGGGGCGCGACCGAGGTCCGGGTGCGGGGATCGTCTCGTCCGAACCGTCATAGCCGCCGGGTTGCACCAGATGAATCGGCCGGCCGGTCGGCACCGCCTCGAGCGAGGGCGGCAACGGGTGCAGATAGCCGTCATGGTAGAGACCGAGGTCGGTCGGAACCGCCAACCCGACCTCGTGCCATAGGTCGGTGAGCTCGGGCACGGCGCTGGCCAGCAGCGAGTCGGGGAACAGCCCACCGAACCCGACGGTCACGTGCGGGATGCCCAGGCGTCGGGCCAGCGGCGCCGCCGCCAACTCGGTCGGATCGTGCAGGATCAGGTCGGGCGGGTCGGCCTGGGTCAACCGGGCCAGGTCGTCGTACATGGGCCGCGCCGAGATCGTGGCGAACAGGGCCGGGAACATCACCGCGCGGCGTTGGCGGGGTGGGATGGTGGCCACCTGCGGCCACCCCTCGCGAAACCGACCGTTCCGCGCGGCCAGATCGAGGCCGGCGGCGATGGGGTTCAGGCCGGCGTCGCGCACCATGTCGTGAGCATCCGAGCCGGTGGCCCAGGTCACCTGATGGCCCCGATCGCGCAGGGCTCGGGCGATCGCCACGATGGGCAACACGTGCCCCGCTCCCGGTGTCGACGTCACAAGTACCCGCATCGGCGTTGCTCCTCGGCTCACT
>JAYUBX010000020.1:0-4993 GCA_043740665.1 Candidatus Neomicrothrix sp. | reverse complement strand
GTCGCCACCGCGACGAAGCTCACGGTCACCGTTCCGCCCGGTCTGGCGGCCGGTGCCGTGTCGGTGATCACCGCGTTCGGCACCGTGAACGGGCTCTATTTCTTCACGACGCCGCCCGGTGTCACGGGTGTGTGCACGCGCAAAGCGACCCTCGGGACGGCGGCGGCCGTGTCGTGCGCGAACTCGTTGATCGCTGCACTAGAGGTCCAGGGCCACGTGTATTCGCTGGCGCTGACCTGTTCGGCCGGTACGGCGACGGTGCACGCCCCCGACGGCACGGTGGTGGCCACGCTGGCCTGTGGCTTGATGGCGTTCTTCTCGCCGAAGTGGACGTCGGCCTACGTGGTGCACGTCGCCGGTGGATCAGGCGGGACGGCGAACTTCTCGGACTGCACCGGGCAACCGGGGTGCAACCCTCCTCCGGATGTGAATCCCGTCGTGACCGGGCTGCCGTGCGACTGCTTCTCGTTGGCCGGTCGGGCCCTGGCCGAGGCGCTGGTCGGCCGGAACCGAGCCAATTGCACCGATTGCGATCCCGTCGACCTGGCCTCGTCCTCGAGATGCCGGAGTACAAGATGGGCGCGCACCGCGTCTCGCTCGTCATGAAGGATGGATCGGTGATTCGGGACGTTGTCGCGTGGGGTGGCGAGGTCGTTCGGGTCGGAGCAGTCGATGGATGCGCTGTCGACCTCGCTGATGTTGTCGATGCACGGGATTCCAACTCGTTCGTCATTCCTGCCCGTCGCTTGACATTCGAAGCAGGCGGACCCGCCGTGCGGACTTCCTCCATCACGCCTATGAGCTCGCGATGAGAGAACGAGCACCGTCTCAGGGTCCGGTGTCGGCGTTCCCGGGCGACCGACGGGAACGGGGGTCCTGAGGTGTGGGAGGCTGACCACGGCGACCTCACGACCGAGGAGTTGGCCGCCGCTGACTCGCTGCTCGATCGTGTACTCGATGCTGCTCGACAGGCGAGCTGACCTGTGGGCGGCGTCACCTACGACATAGGGGCGCTGGTAGCCGCCGAGCGCAACCGGCGTGCCGTGTGGGCCCGTTCATCGTCGAACGCTTGAGCGGGCAATGCGTCCCACGGTGCCAGCCGGGGTGCTGGCTCAAGCGTGGCGGGGTGGGCCACAGGCGCAGTTGTCTCGTCTACTCAAGGTCTGTCGCATCGAGGCCCTCGACGAGGTGCGCGGGCGCGCCGCGGGTCAAGCGTGCGGCCGCGCCGGGACATCCGATGGGATCGACCCGACCGTCGTGGTTGGCGCGGTCGCCCGCCGCGACCTGGTGGTGACGTCGGACCGCAACGACGTAGCGGCCGTCGCCGCCGCGCTCGGCGCTTCGATCGAGATCATGGCCATCTGAAGGTCGGCCGCACCCAGCTTCGACGGGCCATTCGGTCATCGGTTCCGGATGGCGAGGGGGCCTCGATGAGTCAGGTCGGCGTCAGGTTCGGGGTGGCGCAGCGAACGGCACGTTACCCCGCTGGAGTGGCTCTGCGACGGGGCTTAGGATGCGCCATCGTGCCCGTCTGGGCAGGAGGAGGTCCGGTAGGTGCACGTCATCGTCGTCGGGTGTGGTCGGGTGGGCTCAGGCCTGGCCGCCAGCCTCGAATCACAGGGTCACACGGTTGCGGTCATCGACCGTCGGGCCGAGGCGTTCCGACGCCTGCCGCCCGATTTTGCCGGACAGACCATCGTCGGGGTCGGCTTCGACCGCGACCGGCTCGAGCAGGCCGGCATCGAACGAGCCGGTGCGCTGGCCGCCGTCACCAACGGTGACAACTCCAACATCGTCGTGGCCCGGGTGGCCCGTGAAGCGTTCTCGGTCGACCGGGTCGTGGCCCGCATCTATGACCAGCGCCGTGCCGCCATCTACGAACGCCTCGGCATCCCGACCGTCGCCACCGTGCAGTGGACCATCGACCGCGTGCTTCGTCGCATCCTGCCCGACACCGGCGGTGTCGAGTGGATCGATCCGTCGGCGCAGGTCTGCCTGATCGAGCGGGTCGTGCCCAACTCGTGGGCCGGTCACGCCTTGTCCGAGCTCGAGACCGTTGGCGTCACCCGAGTGGCCGGCTTGTCGCGGCTCGGCAAGGGATCCATCCCGACCGCTGACTTGCTCGCCCAAGAAGGCGACCTGGTCTGGTTTGTGGTCGCCGGCGACTCGATCGAGTCGTTCGATGTGCTGCTCGCGGCCGGCCCGGTCAGCGCTACGCCCAAGGGAGGCCACTGATGCGCGTCGTCCTGGTTGGCGGCGGCAACGTCGGCACCTACATCGCTCGTGAACTGCATGCCAGCGGGCACGAAGTACTCATCGTCGAGGCCGACCCAAACCGGGTCACCGAGGCGCTGGCCAACGGCGAGCCCGAGGGCGTGACCTGGCTGCAGGCCGACGCCTGCGAGGTTTCCGAGTTCGTGAAGGCTGAGCCCAGCAAGGCCGACGTCGTCGTCGCCGTCACCGGTGACGACGAGGACAACCTGGTCATCTCGTTGCTGGCCAAGCAAGAGTTCGGCGTCCCCCGAGTCGTCGCCCGCGTCAACAACCCTTCGAACGAGTGGCTGTTCAACGAGACCTGGGGCACCGACGTCTCGGTGTCGACGCCCCATCTGCTCACCGCTCTGGTCGAAGAGGCCCTGTCGGTCGGCAGTCTGGTTCGGCTGATGGCGTTCGAGGGCGGCCGGGTTCGGCTGTCCGAGGTGACCCTGGCCGAAGGCTCACCGGCCGACGGCCGCGAGGTGCAAGATCTCGGTCTGCCCCGCGACTCGACCGTGGTCGCCATCCTGCGCCAGGACCGGGTCGTCGTCCCCCGGGGCGACACCGTGCTCTACAGCGGTGACGAGGTGCTGGTGTTGGTCTCGAACGAGAGCGAGGACGACGTCCGCCAGATCCTGGTGGGCTGATTTCGTCCGGTGCGCTGACCCTGCGGGTCGGCCGATTGTTCTGACATAGGGGTTGCCGCGACCACGCGGCCGGGCGATACTGCCCCGAGTGAGGGGAGTACCCCATCACGATGGTGTCGTCATCACGGTCGCAATGCGGCCCGGTGCCATCGGTCCTCTGCCGTTCGCGGCGGGGGGCGGGGGAGACCTCCGGTCGGCCGAACTGGTCCTTGTGACCCGTTGGGCCGTTGGCCCGACCGCCGCCACCGGAGACCCATGGACCCCGCCACCCCAAGCCCCACTGCACCGCCCACCGGCTCGCCCGACCCGTCGGGCGCGGCCCGTTTCGCCGGCCTGACCGTCGCCGAGTCGTTGGCCGAGTTCGGGGTCGATCCGGCCACCGGGCTCTCGCCCGCCGAGGTCGATCAACGTCGGGCGCAGTACGGGTCGAACCGGCTGGCCGAGCGGGTCGAGCGTCCCCAGTGGAAGAAATTCATCGACCAGTTTCGTAGCGGCATCGTCGTGATCCTGGCCGCCGCCGCGGTGATCGCCGGCGCCGTCGGTGACCTGAAGGACACCGTCGTCATCGCCGTGGTGCTCATCATCAACGCCATCCTTGGCTACGTGCAGGAGGCCAAGGCCGAGACGGCGATGGCGGCCCTCGAACGGATGCTGGTGGCCACCGTTCGGGTGCGTCGCGGTGGTGAGCTCGAGCAGCTGCCGATCGACGAGTTGGTGCCGGGCGACATCGTCGTGCTCGAACCGGGCGACCGCGTGCCGGCCGACGGTCGGTTGCTCGTCGCCGCCGGCCTGTCGGTCGATGAGTCGGCCCTCACCGGCGAATCGGTGCCCGTCGACAAGGGCACCGAACGAATCGTGGTGCCGCCCGGCACCGACCTGGCCATCGGCGATCGCGCCAACTTCGGCTATCTCAACACCACGGTCACGCGCGGCCGGGCCGAGATGGTGGTCACCGCCACCGGCATGAAAACCGAGATGGGCAAGGTGGCCGATCTGCTGGCAGCCGCCGACCCTGGCCCCACCCCCCTGGAGCAGCAGCTCAACGCCCTGACCACTCGCCTGGTGCTGATCGCCGGCGTCGCCGTCGCCCTGGTCTTCGTACTGCAGTTGTCGTCGGGTGTCAGCCTCGGCGAGGCCGCCTTGGGTGCGGTGGCCTTGGCCGTCGCCGCCATCCCCGAAGGTTTGCCGGCGGTGGTGACGGTGACCCTCGCCGTCGGGGTGAGCCAGATGGCGCGCCGCAACGCCATCGTCAAGCGGCTGCATTCGGTCGAGACCCTGGGCGCCACGACGGTGATCTGTTCGGACAAGACCGGCACGCTCACCCTCAACCAGATGACCGCTCGCGAGTTGGTGTTGGGCGACACGAGGGTCGTGATCGACGGGCTCGGCTACGACGTCGACGGCTCGTTGATGGTGGCCGACGGCGGACCGCTGCCCGATCTGTCGTCGGTGCTGCGAGCGGTGTCGCTGTGCAGCGACGCGGAGGTCCGCGACGGTGTGCTGGTGGGCGACCCGACCGAAGGCTCGCTGGTGGTGATGGCCATGAAGGGCGGAGTCGACGTGTCGGTGCTGCGGGCTGACCATCCCCGCATCGGCGAGGTGCCGTTCGATTCGGCGACCAAGTACATGGCCACGTTCCACCACGATGGTGACGACGTGCTCTGCGTCGTGAAGGGGGCCATTGACCGATTGCTCGACCGCTGCGGACCCGATCCGACCACGGGCCGATCGGTTCGAGACCAGGCCTCGGCCGACAATGACCGACTGGCGTCCGAAGGATTACGGGTGCTGGCCGTCGCGTCCCGGCGGCTGCCGACGACGACCGTCATCTGGGCGGCCGACGGCACGGTGGCCGAGCCCGAGCAGTACCTCACCAACCTCACCTTGCAGGGCCTGGTCGGCATCCTCGACCCACCGCGCGACGAAGCCCGTGACGCCATTGCCTTGTGTCGCGTCGCCGGCATCAACGTGAAGATGATCACCGGCGATCACGCCGCCACCGCGGGGGCCATCGCCGCGTCACTGGGTATCACCGGCGTGGTGGTGACCGGTAACGACCTCGATGCCATGAGCGATGAGCAACTGACTGC
>JAYUBX010000019.1:0-5598 GCA_043740665.1 Candidatus Neomicrothrix sp. | reverse complement strand
CGCAGCTCGTCGACAGGGAATTGGCGCTCGGCCAGCACCGCTCGCATGACATCGCCCACCTGGCCGGTGGCACCGACGATTCCGATTCTCATGGGGGGCGAGGCTAGCGGCGCCACCCCACCGAATGGAACTGGGTAATCCCCGAACCCCGGCCCCCACCCGGTCCGCAATCCCCGAACCTTTGTGTTTTTGCGCACCAGGGTGCGCTCTGGGACACAAGGTTGCGGTTTTGTCAGTCGGCGAGGGCCAGCTCGAAGGCGCGGTGCAGGGCCACAACCGCATCCTCGACCTGACTCTGGCGGACCACACAGCTCACCCGGATCGCCGACGTCGAGATCATCTCGATGTTGATCCCCGACGCGGCGAGGGTCTCGAACACGGTGGCGGCCACACCGGGATTCGATTTCATACCGGCACCCACCACGCTGACCCGCCCGATGTCGGTGTCGGTACGCACCTCGGTGGCCCCGATCTCGGTGGCCAGCGCCTCACACACCGTCTGCGACGTCTCGGCGTCGCCTCGCGGCACCGTGAACGAGATGTCGGTCTTGCCCTGCTCGGACGTGTTCTGCACGATCAGATCGACGTTGACGTTGCGGTCGGCCAACGCCCGGAACAGCCGGGCGGCGACGCCCGGATGATCGGGTACCCCCGCGACCGTGATCTTGGCTTCGTCCAGGTCGTGTACGACGGCCGAGATGATGGCCTGTTCCATGTTGTCGTCCTCCTTGGTGACCAGCGTGCCCGACTCCCAGGTGAAGGCCGAACGCACATGCAGATCGACCCCGTGACTGCGGGCGTACTCGACCGAGCGCATGGCCGGCTTCGGGCAGCCGTTGGCGGTCATCTCCAACAACTCGTCGAAGCTGACACGCTCCATCTTGCGAGCGTCATCGACCACCCGGGGGTCGCTGGTGAACACGCCGGACACATCGGTGTAGAGCTCGCAGATGTCGGCGCCCAGCGCGTGGGCCAGGGCGACAGCCGTCGTGTCGGATCCGCCCCGGCCGAGGAAGGTGACGTCGCGGGTGGTCGACACGCCTTGCGATCCGGCGACCACCGGTACGTGGCCGCGATCGATGGCGTCTCGGATGCGGTCGGCCCTGACCTCGATGATCTTGGCGTTGGTGTGGGCCGTGTCGGTGATGAATCCGGCCTGGCTACCGGTGAACGATTCGGCATCGACGCCGGCCCCGTTGAGCGCCATGCAGAGCAGCGCGGTGGCCTTGCGTTCGCCGGCCGTGATGAGCATGTCCATCTCGCGACCCGGTCGCACGTCGCTGACCTCACGAGCCAGACGCAGCAGTTCGTCGGTCTCCTTGCCCATGGCGCTGATGACCACGACCACGTCGTCGCCCCGGCGCCGGGTGCGCGCCACATGGTCGGCCACCGCTCGCATGCGGTCGGGGTCGGCCACCGAAGTGCCACCGAACTTCTGGACGACGAGAGCCACGGGCGGCCACGTTATCGCCGACGACCGGTGGCCCGACACGAGTGGCGGCGCCGGGTAGCGTGCGCGGTCATGGCCAACCGATCGAACTCGCGCACGAAGGACCGAGCGGCGGCATCGGCCGAGGTTCGGCGCCGCGCCGCCGAACGGGCCGAACGCCGCCGCCGCATCATCGCCGTCGGCGCCGTCGGGGTGGTGCTGCTGGCGGTGGTGGGCACCATGATCGCGGCGGCCAACGACAAGAGCGATCAAGCGGCCAAGCCGGCGACGGCTTCGACCGTGTCGACCCTGCCCAGCGAGCAGACAACCTCGTCGACCATCCCGGGGCCGACCGTGCCCGTCGTGCCCGCCGCCGCCGGTGCCACCCTCTCGGGCCCGACCCCCTGCCCGGCCGAGGACGGCTCATCGCCTCGCACCACGCTCTTCGCCAGCGCGCCCCCCACCTGCATCGACCCGGCCCAGACCTACGACGCGGTCATCAGCACCAGTGTGGGCGACCTCAAGATCTTCCTCAACACGAAGCTGGCCCCCATGGCGGTCAACAACTTCGTGGTGTTGGCCCGCTACCACTACTACGACGGGGCACCGCTCACCTCAATCATCTCGCAGAAGACGATGGAGGTCGGTAGCGACATCAGCAACGTCGACGGCCGCATGAGCCCGGGCTACAGCCTGCCGGGCGACTACCCGAAGGGTGGCACCATCTTTTCGACCGGCACCATCCTGATGGTCAAGATCCCGGGCCAGGGTGATCGGTTCGGGGGCGCGTTCGAGATCGCGCTGGGCGACAAGGTGGCCGACCTGCCGGCCGACTCGACTGCCTTCGGGTTGACCCTCGACGGCAGCGACACCCTGGTGGCCATCAACAAGGCCGGAACGGCCGGCGGCGGACCCACCAAGGCGATCACCATCACGTCCGTGCGCATCGAGCTGGCCCCGATCACCACCACCACGACGGGCTGATTCGGGCGTCTGACCCGGGACCCTGATCCGACCGCGATCGAATCCGTCCGGCGCAGGGCGCTAGGTTGCCCGCCCATGGGTACCGAGAAGCGCCAGCGTCAGAAGGAAGGCCGACAGGCCCGCATCGCCGAGGCCGAGAAGGCCCGACGGAAGGCGGACGGTCGACGACGCATCTATACGTTCGTCGGTCTTGCCGCCGCCGTCGTGCTGTTGATCGTGGGCTTCACCGTGCTGCAGAAGAAGCCGGACCCCAAGGTCGATGCCTCGGCCACCACCACGACCACGATCGTCGCCGACACCACCACGGTCGCCGCCCTGGCATCAGCCGCCGGCAAGCCGTGCGTCGCCACCGCCGATCCCCTGCCAGCGGGAGCGCCAGCGGTGCCGGTCGAGGTCGGGCCACCGCCCACCACGCTGATCATCAAGGATCTCAAAGAGGGCACCGGCGCGGTCGTGGCCGCCACCGACACGGTCACCGTCAACTACATCGGTGTGGCCTGCTCGACCGGCGCCATCTTCGACTCGTCCTACAAGACCGGAACTCCGACCCCCATCCCGCTCTCGCTCACTGGGGTGATCCCGGGTTGGACCAAGGGCATCCCCGGTATGAAGGTGGGCGGCCAGCGCCTGCTCGGCATCCCGAGCGCCGACGCCTACGGCGCCAAGGGTTCGCCGCCAGCTATCGCACCCGACGAGGCCCTCTGGTTCGTCGTCGACATCAGTGCCGCGACGCCGGGGACCACCACCACGACCGCAGCCAGGTAGGGGCACCGAACCATGGCGACCAATCGACGACGGGCCAAGGGCCACGACCGCATCGCCGCCGCCAAGCTCGCTCGCGAGCACGCGGCGCGCCGGCGGCAGCAGCGGCCCTGGATCATCGGCGGGGCCGCGCTGGCGGTGATCGTCATCGTCGCCATCGTGCTGCTGGTGAAGAGCTCATCCGACTCGAGCAACGTCACCACCGGGCCGACCCCGACCACCGGCAACACCGGCACCACGGTGGCCGGCACCAATGTGGCCGGCTTCGCCTATGGCACCGCGGCCTGCGCACCGAATCCCCCACCCGCCTCACCCACCATCGATTTCGCCGGCAGCAACGGCTTCCAGACGTGCATCGACCCGGCCGGTCACTACACGGCCACCTTCGCCACCACCGCCGGCGAGATCAAGGTCAACCTCGACACCACCGTCACCCCCGGTACGACCAACAACTTCGTCCAGCTGGCCGGCTACGGCTACTACAACAACACGCAGCTGTTCCGCACCGACCCGTCGATCGGCATCATCCAGGGCGGGGCGGCCAAGACCAACTCGTCGAGCGATCCCGGGCCGGGCTTCACGATCCCCGACGAAGGCGCGCACTTGACCTACAAGCCGGGCCAGTTGGTCATGGCCCGCACCAGCGCACCGAACAGTGCGAGTTCGCAGTTCTTCTTCACCGTCGACGACAAGGCGTCCCAGCTCGACGGCCAGGGCACCTATATCTCGTTCGGCACCGTCATCAGCGGGCTGGACGTGCTGCAGAAGATCCTGGCCAGCAACGTGCCGGGCACCGGAGGTCAGGGCGGGGCGCCGAGCCCGGCGGTCACGGTGAACTCGGTGACGATCGGCCAGGGCAGCCTCGTTCCCGGCAGCTGACAGGGACGGCAGGGACTACCGGGGCCGAGGGCAGCTCCGGCTTGCAGGTCAGGCTTGCAGGTCGGCGGGCGTCGCCGGCTGACCGGCGATGAAGACGCGGACCTCGTCGACCGCGGCGCCCTCGGCTTGCCACGAGCCGTCGACCTCGCGAACCAACGCGGTGCGGGTCGGGATGCCGGCCAGGGTCAGCCCTTTCGGCGCCAACTCGACGGTGCGGTGCACCTTCTCGCGCGACCACTCCTCGAGCCGGGGGATGACCGCGAGCTGGCTGACCACGCCCAGCCCGACGGTGAAGGCTCCGCCGCGCGAGTCGACCATCGGATTGCAGAGCACATCGGCTCCGGCGTTGGTGCCGGCCAGGGCGGCACCCGCGGCCCACGCCTCGAGCACGGCATCGAAGACCGGCGTGTCCTTGAGCACTGCCCGCAGATGCATGGCCGACGAGCCGGCCAGGTAGATCAGCCGAGCCGAGCGCAGCGTGGCGGCGTACTCGGCCACCATGGCATCACGCCGGGTGAGGACGGGAACCTCAACCACGCCGACTCCCATGGCCTCGAACCACGAGCGAGCCTGAACGATCAGTCGGTCGGGATTCTCGAAGGCCGACCCGGTGGGCAGCACCGCGACCTCGTTGGCCCCGGCGGCATCGACCAGCCGGCGGTCGAACGTACAGCCGTCGGTCCACTCGCCACCGCCGACCAACGCCAACATGCCCGTCATGACGACATCCCGAGGTCGGCGTTGACGCGGCTCGAGCCAGGGTCGAACGACTCGAGGCGCACTGCTCGGGCCTGCACGAATCGCCGCAACGGCCAGACGCGCGTGGCGATGGTGAAGCGATCGAGGTCGATGACGGCCAGCCGCTCGGATCGCAACACCCGCACGACATCGCGACCGACATGCAGCCCGGCGACGGCGGGCAGCAACGCGCCGAGTGACGACTCCAACAGGCCCTGGCTGCCGGGTCGATTCACCGGCTCGACCAGGTGCAACTCGCCATCGGGGGCCAACAGTTGGCGCAGCCCGCGGACGGCGGCGGGCAGATCGGCGACGTCGATCAGCCGGCCGATCGACACGATCGTGTCGTACCGGCCGGCCGGCGATCCGGTCGCCAGTTCGTCGGATGCACCGACCGAGGCGGCCAGTACGGCATCGAGCGCGCCGGGCTCGTCAAGATCGAGCACTCGGCCCCGGGCCTGGACGAGGATCTCGGCTTGCCGACGCTGCAGGGCGGCCGCCACCACGGCCGGCAAATGAGCCGACCAGGCGGACCGCTCGGTCGAACCGGATATCGAACGGGTCTGCACGCCGCCAACCTAGTGGCCGGGTCAGGTGACGTTCGCCGGTCAGGGATCGACGGCGTGCGGTCGCAGCTGGTCGAGCGTGACGACCTCGAGGGCCCGTTCGTGGGTCGCCGCCAGTACGACCAGCGGCGCGGCGCCCGCGCCGAGGGCCTGAACCCAACGCGACGCACACAGGCACCACTGGTCGCCGGGCACGAGACCGGCGAATCCGTGCTCGGGCATCGGGGTGAGCAGGTCATT
>JAYUBX010000018.1:0-7752 GCA_043740665.1 Candidatus Neomicrothrix sp. | reverse complement strand
CTGCCTCCGCGGTTGGTTGTCGGCGGCACTCATTCGGGTGTGGGCAAGACCACCGTGGCCACCGGACTGATGGCGGCGCTGCGCCGAGCGGGGCATCGGGTCGGCGCGGCGAAGGTGGGGCCGGACTTCATCGATCCCGGATACCACTCTCTCGCCGTCGGTCGGCCGTCGCGCAACCTCGACATTTGGATGAGCGGGGTCGATGCCATCGCGCCGCTTGCCGCTCGCGCCGGCGATGGCGTGGATCTGTTGGTGATCGAGGGAGTGATGGGGTTGTTCGACGGCGCCGGTGACGGCTCGCCGTCATCGACGGCCGACGTGGCCGCACTCCTCGATGCGCCGGTCGTGCTGGTGGTCGACGCCGCCTCGATGAGCCAGTCGGTGGCAGCGCTGGTGCACGGCTTCGCCACCCACGACCCCCGCATTCTGCTCGGCGGTGTCGTGCTGAACCGGGTCGGCAGTGCCGGCCACGAGACACTGTTGCGCGACGCACTTGCGCCCCTCGGCGTCCCGGTGCTCGGCGTCCTCACGCGTGACGACCGCCTGCAATGGCGCGACCGCCATCTCGGACTCGTCCCCGTGGCCGAACGCGGCGGCGAGGTGCGTGAGTCGCTGGACCTGCTCGCCGAGCTGATCACCTCGCGGTGCGACCTGACGGCCATCGTCGAGCTCGCCGCCACCGCGCGTCGCTTCGACGTAGTGCCGACCCCCCTGCCCGACCCGGTGGTCACTACACCGGTGCGCATCGCCGTTGCTGCGGGCCCTGCGTTCAGCTTCATCTACCCCGACAACCTGGAAGCGCTCGCCGCCGCTGGCGCGGAACTCGTCGCCTTCGATCCGTGTTCCGCTCCGGCGCTGCCCGATCACTGCGCCGGACTGATCGCCGGCGGCGGCTTCCCCGAGGTGTACGCCGAGCAACTCAGCGCCAACGTGCGATTGCTGGCCGACGTGCGGCGACGCATTGGCGACGGGCTCGTCACATGGGCGGAATGCGGCGGCCTGTTGTGGATGTGCGACGAGCTCGACGGCTTGCCGATGGCCGCAGTGGTGCCGGCACGAGCACGGATGACCGAGCGTCTCACGCTCGGCTACCGCGCCGCCACCGCGACCGCGAAGACCCCACTCGGGCCGGCGGGCACCCAGCTGCGCGGCCACGAGTTCCACTACTCGATCACCGAGCCGGCCGGCGAGCTGTTCGAGCTCGTCGGCCGCCACGGTTCCGGCAACGGAGGTTTCGGCAATGAGCGGCTCGTCGCGTCGTACCTGCACACCCACCTCGCAGCGCGGCCCGACATCGCCCGTTCTTTCGTCGCCACCTGCTCTGCCCTACGTCTGCCCTACATCGGTTAGTGTCCCCAAGGTGCACAAGTCGTCGATCTACCTCCCGGACGGGCTCAAGCAGTCATTGGGCGAGCTGGCCACCCGAACCGGACGATCCGAGGCCGAACTCATCCGCCAGGCCATCGAGCGGCTGCTCGCCGTGTCGGACCCGGCAGCGCCCGCACCCGCACCCGACCCGATCATCCACCACCCGCGCCCGTCGCTGGTCGGCGTCGGCGTCGGCCCCGGCGATCCTGGCCTGATCACCGCCCGAAGTCGCGCGACGTTGCTCGCGGCCGATCGGGTGCTCGTGATCACCACCGACGTCCGGTCGGTGGGGCGGGCCGAGATGGTCGTGCGCTCGGTCGTACCCACGGCCCACGTGCAACGGGTGCCGTTTGCGATCGGCGCCGATCCCGACGCGCGGCACGCCTCGCTCGTCGCGGTCGCCGACGCGGTCATGGCGGCGGCCGACGCCGGCGAGATGGTCGCCGTTGCGGTGATCGGCGACCCGACGCAGTGGACGATCTTCCCCGATGTGGCTGTGCTCGTCGCCGGGGCGCGACCCGGACTGGCGATCACTGCCGAGCCGGGTATCACCTCCTACCAGGCAGCAGCAGCCGCCGCCGTGGCGCCCCTTGGCCAACCTGGCGCCGCGATGGTCGTCCTCGACGACGCGGGTGAACTCCGCCAGCACCTCGAGGCGAGCGGTCGTTCGGTGGTGCTGTACAAGGCATCCACCGACGCCGCCACGGTGAAGGCCGCCGCCGCGCGCCACGGCCGCCACGACGCGATCGTCGCCGAACTGAGCGGACTGCCGGGTCAGCGGCTCGTGGCGCTCGACGACACCGACGACGGCCCGATCTCCTACCTCGCCACGGTGGTCTTCCCGGCCCGGCGACCGGCAACCGTGGGACCGGCAACCGTGGGATCGGCAACCGTGGGAGCGAGCAGATGATCTCCTTCGTCGGCGCGGGGCCTGGCGCCCCCGACCTCATCACGCTGCGCGGCGCACAACGATTGGCCGCCGCGGACGTGGTGATCTGGGCGGCATCGCTCGTGCCCGACGCGCTGCTCGAGCACTGCCGTCCCGACGCCGTGATCCACGACTCCAAGACCATGACCTTCGACGAGGTGTGCGCCGTGTTCGCCGCCCACCCCGACGCGGCGATCGCCCGCCTCCATTCCGGCGACCCGACGATCTACAGCGCGATCGGTGAACAGATCGCCTGGTGCCGTAGCAACGACCGCTGCTTCGAGGTGATCCCTGGGGTGTCGGCGATGACCGCCGCCGCCGCAATCGCAGGCTGTGAGCTGACGATCCCCGGCATCGCCCAGTCGGTGGTACTCACCCGGTTCGCCTCCGGTACCCGTGCGTCGATGCCTGATCGGGAGACCATCGAGGCCTACGCGGCGACGGGAGCGACGATGGCGCTGTTCCTCTCTGTGACCTTCGTGGAGCAGCTCGGCGAACGTCTGCTCGCTCCGGGTTCTGCGTACGGTCCTGACACCCCGGTCGTGGTCGCCCACCGCGCCACCTGGCCCGACGAACAGCTCCTCCGCACGACGATCGCTACGATGGCGGCCGACGTGTGCGCCGCCGGGTTCGACGCCACAACGATCTTCCTCGTCGGCCCCGCGCTGGCCGGAGCCACCGCGCAGCGCAGTCATGTGTACGCGGCGGACTACACCACCCGCTTCCGCAAAGCCAGCGGAGCCGAGCATGGCTGATCCCGCCGTCCTCCCGGTCGCCGTCGTCGGCGTTGTCGGCGGCGAGGTGTTCGGCCCATCCGCTCGACGCGCGGTCGCCGAGGCCCAGCTGATCGTCGGCTCGCCACGCCATCTCGCCCGGTTTCCAGCACCCGACGGCGAGCAACAACGGATCGAACTGGTCGGCGCGCTGCCGCCGATGATCGATGCGATCGCGGTGCGCCAGGCCGAGGGCCGACGGGTGTGCGTGCTGTCGTCGGGCGACCCTGGATTCTTCGGGATCACCCGGCTTCTTGCCGAACGATTCGGCGCCAAGGGACTCCAGGTATTCCCTGCTCCGTCGTCGGTATCGCTGGCCTGGGCCGCTGCCGGGCTCTCGTGGGACGACGCCGACGTCGTGTCGGCCCACGGCCGGCCGCTCGCCGAGGCAGTGGCGACTGCGATCCAATCAGCCAAGGTGGCCGTGCTCACCTCACCCTCGAATCCGCCCGAGGTTCTCGGTAAGGAACTGCTTGCTCATGGCTGCGGGCCACGGCGGGTTGTCATCGCCAGCCAGATCGGCGAAGCTGACGAACGGGTTGTCGACACCGACCTCGACGGCCTCGCCGGCGGCCAGTACGACCCGATGTCGGTGGTGCTCCTCGTCGCGCCCGATGCCAGGGCGGGCGCGCCGTCGATCTCGTGGGGCCGACGCGAGGATCGCTTCGCTCATCGGCGGGGCATGATCACCAAGGCCGAGGTCCGCTCGATCGTGCTCGGCGCGCTCGAACTACCGCGCCTCGGAGTGCTGTGGGATGTCGGCGCCGGCAGCGGATCCATCGGCATTGAGGCGGCCACGATCGCCCCCGCGCTGCGCGTCTACGCGGTCGAGCAGTCGGCCGACGACGCCGCCCGGATCACGGCCAACGCACGCGAGGCCGGCGTTGCTACGAACGTCGACGTGGTCGTCGGGCGTGCACCGGAGGTGTTGCCCGGTCTTGCCGACCCTGATCGGGTGTTCGTCGGCGGTGGTGGCCTCGACGTGGTGCGCGCCTGCTGGGAGCGGCTCGGGCCGGGCGGCCTGCTGGTGGCCACCTTCGTCGTGCTCGATCGGGCGGTCACAGCGATGGAACTGCTCGGCGAGATGATCCAGGTTCACGTCGACCGATGCGTACCGGTCGGTGGTGTCGGCATGCGGCTGGAGCCGACGAATCCGGTGTTCGTCTGCTGGGGCCACAAATGAGAGAACGCGTCGTACTGGGGATCGGGCTCGCGTCGAGCGCGACTCTCGAGGAGGTCCGGAGGCTGGTCGACACCGTGCTGCAACGGCACCGCGTCGGCCTCGATGACGTCGCGGCGATCGCGACGCGTGACCGGTTCGTCGACGACGAGCGCCTGCAGCTGGGCCCACCCGTCGTCGGTTACCCCGACACGCTGCTCGAAGCAGCGTCGGCGCCTTGCACGCGCACTGTCGGGATCCGCGCCCGCGTCGCCGAAACGGCGGCATTGCTCGCGAGCGGCGGTGAGGCGTCCACCGGACAGCCCGCTGTGCCAGTGGCGCGTTCGGCCCACGTGACGGTTGCCATCGCCATTGTCGCCGGGATCGGAGCGGGGCGATGACCGTCTACCTCGTCGGCGCCGGTCCCGGCGACCCGGAGTTGCTCACGGTGCGCGCCGCCCGGCTCCTCGCTCAGGCAGACGTGCTCGTCCATGACCGGCTGACCACGCGAACGATTCTCGATCTGGCGCCCGAGTCTGCGCTGCGGATCGATGTCGGCAAGTCGGCCGGGCACGCCGTGATGACGCAGGAACGGATCAACCAGACCCTTGTCGACCACGGCCGTACCGGCGACTGCGTCGTGCGCCTCAAGGGCGGCGACCCCTACGTGTTCGGCCGCGGCGCCGAAGAAGCCGAGGCACTCCTCGCGGCCGGTGTGCACTTCGAAGTAGTGCCGGGGATCTCGTCGGCCATCGCCGCGCCGATGGCCGCCGGTGTGCCGGTGACCGTGCGCAACCGGGCGCTGGCGTTCACCGTGCTGACCGGGCATGAAGACCCGACCAGCGACTCGACGGTTGACTGGGAAGCGCACGCGGCCACCGGCGCGACACTCGTGATCCTGATGGGCGTTGGGCGGATCGCGATCATCGCCAAACGGCTGATGGTCGGCGGGCTGAACCCGGACACGCCTGTGGCCGCCGTGCACTGGGGCTGCACCGACCGCCAGCACATCAGCCGCACGACGCTCAGCGAGGTCGGGCATACCGAACTCTCCGCCCCGTGCACGATCGTGGTCGGCGAGGTCGCCGGGCTCGACCTGCGCAGCGCCCCCCGGCCCGCCTGACCGCCGCCGTGGCATCGATCACGCAGGCCCCCGCCCCGGGCGACCATGGTGGAGATGCAGCACGCATCGCCGTCGCGCTCGGGCTCGACCCCGCAACGATGATCGACCTGTCGGCGAGCATGAACCCCTTCGCACCCGACGTCCGCGAACTCGCCGTCCGCGAACTCATGGTCGCAGCCTCGGGATCGTTGGCCCGGTATCCGGACCCCCGCGCAGCAACGGCGGCGCTCGCACAGACGATCGCCGTCGATCCCGATCTGCTCGTGCTCACCAACGGCGGAGCAGAAGCCATCGCCCTCGTTGCCGGCGAGGTGCAGGCCGGCAACATCGTCGAGCCCGAGTTCTCGCTCTACCGCCGCCACCTCGCCCGGATCGACGACTCCGCGCCGCGCTGGCGGTCGAACCCGTCCAACCCGCTGGGCCAACTCGCCGAACCCGATGAAACGGCCGGCGTCTGGGACGAAGCCTTCTACCCGCTCGCCACCGGCGAATGGACCAGAGGAGACGACGAGTCGTGGCGGCTCGGGTCGCTCACGAAAATATGGAACTGTCCCGGCCTCCGCCTCGGCTACGTCATCGCACCCGACCCCGGCGCAGCGGCACGCATCCGCGGCAGACAGCCGCAATGGGCCGTCAACGGGCTCGCACTCTCACTGCTCCCCGATCTGCTCACGCGTACCGACCTCCCCGGCTGGCACGCACGGATGGGCGTTCTCCGATCGCGCTTCGCTGCCGAGCTGATTGCGCTCGGCTACGCCGCCAGACCGACCTCGGCGAACTGGTTGCTCATCGACCACCCCGATCTCCGCCAACGACTCGCTCCGCACGGGGTCGTGGTCCGCGACTGCACGTCCTTCGGCCTGTCCGGCACGCACCGGGTCGCCGTCCCTCATCCGGCACAGCTCGACGGAGTTCTCGACGCCTTCGCCCGCATCGGCGCGGCCCGATGAACAGTGCCGCCGCCACCGCAGGCCTCGCGCTCGACCAGGTCCTCGGCGAACCACGGGTCAGCTGGCACGCTGTCGCCCGCTACGGGTCGCTCATGCAACGGATCGAACATCGCCTCTACGCGGACTGCCGCGCCAACGGATTCGGATTCACGATGACCGGGGTCGGCATCGCCATCACCGTCGGCCTGTCCATCCGCCGTCTCGTCGGACCGACGGCCGCGACCATCGCCGCCACTACTCTCTGCGCAGCGGGCAAGATGCTCGACGACGAAGCGATCCGCATCGCACGACTCCTCCACGACGGCGACCTCCACTCGGCACGACAACAGGCACGCTCCCTCGTCGGGCGCACCACCGAGCACCTCGACGAGCGCGAGATCAGCCGCGCGGTCATCGAGTCCGTCGCCGAGAACTGTGTCGACGCCGTCACGGCGTCACTGTTCTGGGCCACCGTCGGCGGTGCGCCCGCCGTCCTCGCGCACCGGGCCATCAACACCCTCGACGCCATGGTCGGCCATCGCGACGACCGCTACGAACGGTTCGGGTGGTGCAGCGCCCGAACCGACGACGTCGTCAACTATCTACCCGCACGGCTCACCGCCCTCGCCGTCGGCATCGTTCGCCCGGGGCGGGCACCTGAAATCCGGCGGGTCGTACGCCGCGACGCACGCCAGCACCCTTCACCCAACGGCGGCATCGTCGAGGCCGCGTTCGCCGCCGCGCTGGGTGTGCGGCTCGGCGGCATCAACCGCTACGGAGACAACCTCGAGGACCGGGGAGCACTCGGCGACGGCCCCTCGCCGACACCAGCCGATATCGCCGCGGCAGTCCGTCTGCGCCGGCACGCGACGGCCGCCTGCGCCCTCCTACTCCTCGCTATCGAGAGGGGAGTTCAGCTCGCGTCGAGGCGCCGCAGGAGATAGGTGTCGAACATCCAACCCTTGCGGTGCCGTGCCTCGCCTCGAACCCTGACGATCTCCTCGGCCACCTCATCGAGCGCACCGGAGATCAGAATTTCGTCAACGCTCCCCAGATAGGCGCCCCAGAAGATCTCGAATCCCTGCCCGACCAACCCGGTGAACGCGGTACCGCCGTCGAGCATCACCACCACATCGTCCACACCGTCCGGCAATCCCTCCTGCAGCAGCCGGCCGGTCGTGATGTGAACCGAGCGACCGATCCGATTCAACGGGATCCGATGCCGCGCAGCGAGCACCTGGACACTGCTGATCCCCGGGATGACCGTGTGCTCGAACACGACCTGTCCGCGAGCGAGCACCTGATCGATGACCCGCAACGTGCTGTCGTAGAGCGACGGATCACCCCAGACCAGGATCCCCGCGCACTCGCCGTCGGCGACCTCGTCGGACAGCACCTGCTCGAACCGGAGGACTCGCTCGTGATGCCACCGAGCGACGGCGTCCTCGTACGGCAGGCCCGGGTCACGTTGA
>JAYUBX010000017.1:0-17316 GCA_043740665.1 Candidatus Neomicrothrix sp. | reverse complement strand
CCCGGTCCGTTCGAGCTGGCGCAGTCGGCCCAGATCGTCGAGCAGGTGGTGCGGCCCACTGGGCTGGTCGATCCCGAGATCATCGTCAAACCCACCAAGGGCCAGATCGACGATCTGATCCTGCAGATCAACGAGCGGGTCGCGGTGGGGGCTCGGGTCCTCGTGACCACCCTTACCAAGAAGATGTCCGAAGATCTCACCGACTACCTACTCGAACTGGGCGTCAAGGTCCGCTACCTGCACAGCGAGATCGACACCATCGAGCGCATCGAGATCCTGCGGGACCTGCGGCTCGGTGAGTTCGACGTGCTGGTCGGCATCAACCTGTTGCGCGAGGGGCTCGACCTCCCTGAGGTCTCGCTGGTGGCCATCCTCGATGCCGACAAGGAGGGGTTCCTGCGCAGCGAGACCTCCCTGATCCAGACCATCGGCCGGGCGGCCCGCAACGTCGACGGCCAGGTGATCATGTATGCCGACAAGGTGACCGATTCGATGCAGCGAGCGATCTCCGAGACCAACCGGCGCCGAGGTCTGCAGCAGGCCCACAACATCGAGCACGGCATCAACCCCCAGAGCATCCGCAAGGCGGTCACCGACATCCTGGCCTATCTGCGGCCGGCCCAGAAGGCGCCAATGCCGGGGGGCGACGAGCGTTCGCGGCGGCGCGACAAGCCTCGGGTCGACATCCATGAACTGCCCCACGACGAGCTCGAACGGCTCATCCGCACGCTCGAGGACGAGATGAACGAGGCCTCGGGCGAACTCCGTTTCGAATACGCCGCCCGGCTGCGCGACGAGATCAAGGATCTCAAACGCGAGCTGCGCGAAGTCAGCTGACGCAACGGTTGTCCGGGGGGTGATGCTCACCCATCGTCCTCCGACTGCTGGCTAAGGTGCGTGCGGTGACGACCGACGGCACCCGGGTGAAGGATGCCCGGGCCCAACCCGCAGTTCGTCGTTGGTTGGCTCGCCCGCTGGTAGCCGGTGTCGTGCTACTGCTGGCCTATTTTTCCCTGTCGTTTCTGATGAGCCCGCGCGGCTACCTGGGCACCGACACCGGTGGCAAGGTGGCCACCCTCGAGGTTATGGCTCACCATGGTGGCGGCCTCGACCCGGACCTGGGGTACTGGGCCGAGCAGTGGAACCCTGACGCCCAGCTCCACGGCCTGACCTACACGTATCGCGCCGGCGACCGTTTTCTCAACGTGTCGACGCTGCCGATGATTTACGCCACCCTGCCGCTGTACGACGTGGGCGGCTATCGCCTGAGCCTCCTGTTCCCGATGCTCGGGGCCGTCGCCGCCGCTTTCGGGGCGCGCGCCGTATCCCGTCGGGTGGGGGGCGGCGACGGGTGGGCGGCCTATTGGGTGGTCGGCCTGGCCTCGCCGTTGGTGATCTACGCGCTCGACCTGTGGGAACACACCATGGGGGTCGCCCTCATGGTGTGGGGTGTCGTCGCGCTGGTCGACGCCGTACGCGTCCGGCCCACCTGGTGGCGCGGCTGGCTGGCCGGTCTGGCGTTCGGCGCCGCTTTCTCGATGCGGACTGAAGCTCTGGCCTATGGCTTCGTGGCCACGGCGATCGTGTGTGCTGTTCTGCTCTGGCGGGACCGGTCGCTCCGTGGTCCGCTCGTGGTCGGGGCCACGTCGGCGGTGGGACTGGTGGTGATGTTCAGCGCCAACGCGCTGCTCGAGATCGCCGCGAGTGGCACCGTGTTTCGATCGGGGCGGGCCACCGGAGCCGCCGCCAGCGGAGCCAGCGGGCTGGGCCTGCGCTTCGACGAGGCCGTGACCACCACCGGCAGTCTGGTGCCTTCAGCTGATCGCAGTGGGGCCCTCGCCGTGATCGCCCTGGTGGGGCTGCTGGTCTACGTGGCCTACCGAGCTCGACGGGGAACCGACCAGCGCCTGGCCTACGTGGCGGCGGCCGCCGCCGCATTCCTCTACCTCGTGCGTGTGTCCCAGGGGCTTGGCTTCGTTCCCGGACTGGTGGCCACGACGCCGTTCGCCGCCGCCGGGCTGGCCCTGGCGTGGAAGAACTCAACGGCGCGCCTCGTGGCGTTGATCGCTATCGGCGCCCTGCCGTTGGTGTGGTTGTTCGACTTTCCCGGCGGAGCCGCGCCCCAGTGGGGCGGACGCTACATCTTGCTCTCGGGCCTGCTGCTGGGCTCGGTGGGGGTGACGCTCCTGGCCAAGCGGGCCCGTTGGGCCTTCCGCTTCTTTCTCGTCCTGGCCATCGGTGTGTCGGCCTTCGGGTTGCTGTGGATGTCGCAGCGCACCCACGAGGTCGCCCGCGCTGGCGCGTGGATTGCTGAGCGGCCGGAGCCGGTGGTCGTGTCGAACATCCCGTTCTGGCTCCGCGAGTCCGGCAGCTACGAGCCCGGTCGACGGTGGCTCAGTGTCGACCAACCGGGCCAGGCCTCGATCGACCACGCGGCTCAGATCGTCACCGATGCCGACATCAATCAGTTCGGGCTACTCGACATCGACAAACCGGGCGAGCCGTCGCCGACGATTCCCGGCTACCAAGCCCGCGCCCCGGATGTCCAGCACTGGCTCGGTGTCGACTTCCGCTACACCGTGTACGACCGGTCGCCATGACCTCGACGCCATCCGTTGTCCCGGCCCGCGCGCCGTCGGGGATCACGGCGCTGGTCGCTCGGGTGTGGAAGGCCCCGCTGGTCGTCCACGCCCTCGCCCTGTTGGGCGTGCTCGTGCTGGGCCTGGCCTTGACCGCCCCTCGGGTCGCCTACATGAGCGACGAGGCGGCGGCGCTGGTCCAGGCTCGCCAACTCGAAGCGGGGGCGGGATGGCACTACCGCTCTGCGTTGGCGTCGATCGACTCGGAGGACGCGGCACGACCGTTCGTCCGCGCTGACGCCGGCACCAAGGGAGTTGCTCCGTACGCCAAGCATCCGCTGTATCCCCTGGTCCTCGCTGGCGCGATCCGTCTCGGCGGCGACCAGGGTGTCGCCGCGGTCGGTCTGGCGGCTGCCGTCGCCGCCGCCGTGGTGGCCGCGCTCCTGGCCAGGCGGCTTGACCCTCGACACGATCGTGTCGCGCTCTGGCTCGTCGGGGTGGGCAGCCCCCTGTTCTTCGACAGTTATCTCGTCCTGGCCCATGGCATGGCCGCAGCGGTCTCTGGCGCGGCCGTGCTTGCAGCCGTCGTGGCGGTGACGCCGACGACATCGGCGGTCCGCCGTGGGGTTGCCCCGGTCGCCATGGCTGTCGCCGTCGCGGTGGCCGCCATGTTGCGCACTGAGGCGGTCTTCCTCGGTCTGGCGCTGGCCGTGACTCTGGCAGTCCTGACCCTGGTCGGGCGGCTGCCTCGGGCCTGGGGCGCCACGTTGGCGGCCGCGGCGTTGGCCGGCTCGGCCGGCGGGTGGTTGGTCGATCACCTGGCGGTGCGGGCTATCGTCGGTACCTCGTATCCGGGTGTGGCCAACTCGGCGCCGTCCTCGTGGTTCGCCGGGCGGGTCGAGGCCGTGCGCACGACCTGGTTCGCGCCGTCTTACGGCGTTGAGGGTCGCAGCGAGCTGCTCCTGCTGATGGGGCTCATTCTGCTGACGGTGGCGGCGCTGCTGATCCGCCGCGGCGAGCGCCGCCAGCGCCTGCTGATCGGGCTGCTACTTGCCGCCGCTGCGTGTTACGTCGCCCGGGTACTGATTGGGTCGCCCGGGGTGATCCCCGGTCTGGTGGTGGCATTCCCCGCCGGCTGGTTCCTGATGTGGCTCGTGGGGCACCGTGTTGTCGAAGGGGTCCGTGTCCCGATGATGGCGGGGGTAGCCGTACTGAGCACCGCCGCAGTCGTGCTCACCGAGTACGCCATCGGGGGAGGGGTCGAGTGGGGTGGGCGCTACTTCGCTTTCGTCCTTCCCGTCGCCGTCCCTGTCGTGCTCATCGGGGCCAGCGCCGCCATCGAGCGGCAACGCCGTGACGTGCGGCGGGCGGTCATCGGATCGCTGGCGGTCATCACTCTGGCGTTCGCCGTCCTCGCCATCCAGTCCGTGCGCTACACACACGTCATCACGGCTCGCCTGCTCGACGGCATGCAGCAGCAGGCGCTGGTCGCCGGCTCCAGCGGGGGCCTCGATCGCCCAGTGGTGATCTCCACCAACCGGCTCCTGCCCCAGCTCGCCTCGCGCGACTTCGACGACTACGACTGGGTCGTGCCCGACCTGGACAATCTGCAGCGATACAGCGAGAGGTTGGTCGAGCTGGGGGTTCGTCGCGCCGTCCTGGTCTCACGCGATCCAACGGCCGAGTTGGCCGACATGCCTGGGTGGCAGATCGTGTCACGGGGATCGGGCCTGCCCGAGGAGGTCGTCGTCATCGAGCACGGGTGACGGCGAGCCAAGCACGAACGTCCGTTCGGCACGACTCACGGCGTGGGCACTAGGATGTCCTGGTGTCTAACACCATCACCATCCGGGGTGCCCGGGAGCACAACCTCCGCAACATCTCCCTCGAGCTTCCTCGCGACAAGCTCATCGTCTTCACCGGGCTTTCGGGCTCGGGCAAGTCATCGCTGGCGTTCGACACCATCTACGCCGAGGGGCAACGGCGCTACGTCGAATCGCTGTCGGCCTACGCTCGCCAGTTCCTGGGCCAGATGGACAAGCCCGATGTCGATTTCATCGAAGGCCTGTCCCCGGCCATATCGATCGACCAGAAGAGCGCCTCGCGCAACCCGCGCTCGACCGTTGGCACCATCACCGAGGTCTACGACTACCTGCGGCTGCTCTACGCCCGCATCGGCATTCCGCACTGCCCGTTCGACGGCACCGCCATCACCCGGCAGACCCCGCAGCAGATCGTCGACCGCGTGCTCGATCTGCCCGACGGCACCCGGTTCGAGGTGCTGGCTCCGGTGGTTCGGGGCCGCAAGGGCACCTACGACACCCTGCTGGCCGATCTCGCCACGCAGGGCTTCGCCCGGGCCCGGGTCGACGGCGAGATGCACGACCTCACCGACACGCTCGAGCTCGAGCGCTACGAGCAGCACACCATCGAGGTCGTCGTCGATCGCCTCGTGCGCCGCGAGGGCATCGAACGTCGGCTGACCGACTCACTCGAGACGGCCCTGCGGCTGGCCGACGGCGTGGCCGAGGTGCACTTGGTGCCCAAGGCCGGCGAGGGCGACGAGGAAACGCTGACCTTCAGCCAGCATCTGGCCTGTCTCACCTGCGGTCGTTCCTACGACGAACTCGCCCCCCGTGCTTTCTCGTTCAACTCGCCCTACGGGGCCTGCGAGCGATGCGACGGCCTGGGCACCCGCTTCGAGGTCGATCCCGAGATGGTGATCTCCAACCCGGCGTTGACGGTCGGCGAGGGGGCCATCGCCCCCTGGGCCGGCGGCCGCACCCAGTACTTCGGTCGGCTGCTCGAATCGATCTGTGCCGAGCACAAGATCCCCGACGACGTGGCCTGGTCGAAGCTGCCCAAGCCCAAGCAGAAGATCCTGCTTTACGGCGTGCCCGGACGGGTCAAGGTGCAGTACAAGAACCGCTACGGCCGCAGCCGCAGCTACGACGCCAAGTTCGAGGGCATCATCCCCTATCTGCAGCGGCGACACAGCGAGGCCGAGAGCGACGCCCAGCGCGAGCAGATCGAGGGGTACATGCGCCAGGTGCCCTGCCCCGACTGTGCCGGGGCCCGGCTCAAGCCGCTGTCGCTGGCCGTCACCATCGACGGTCACAGCATCGCCGACATCTCGATGATGTCGATCCGGTCAGCCGCCGAGGTGCTCGAGGGGCTCACCCTCAGCGAACGGGACCATCTCATCGCCGATCGCGTGGTGAAGGAGATCAACGCCCGCATGGGCTTCCTGCTTGACGTCGGCCTCGACTATCTGAACCTGTCGAGATCAGCCGCGACGCTTGCGGGCGGCGAAGCGCAGCGCATCCGCTTGGCTTCCCAGATCGGCAGCGGCCTGGTCGGTGTGCTCTACGTGCTCGACGAACCGTCGATCGGGCTGCACCAGCGAGATAACCAGCGCCTGATCGAGACCCTTGTCCGTCTGCGCGATCTGGGTAACACCGTGCTGGTCGTCGAGCACGACGAAGAGACGATCCGGGTGGCCGACCACGTGGTCGACATCGGTCCCGGAGCCGGCGAGCTCGGTGGCGACGTGGTCTACGCCGGCCCGGTCAAGGGCCTGTTGAAGTCACGCAAGTCGATCACCGGCCAGTACATCTCGGGGCGTCGCACCATCCCGGTGCCCGAGCTGCGGCGCAAGCCGTCGGCCGAGTCGCTGGTCGTTCGGGGGGCTCGCGAGCACAACCTGAAGGGCGTCGACGTCGAGTTCCCGCTCGGCTGTTTCGTCGCCGTCACGGGCGTGTCGGGTTCGGGGAAGTCCACCCTCGTCAACGACATCCTCTACCGGGCGTTGATGCAACGGATCTACGGGTCGAAGGTGCCGCCCGGCCTGCACACCGCGGTCGACGGGCTCGAGGCCATCGACAAGGTCATCAACATCGACCAGTCTCCCTTCGGGCGCACGCCTCGCTCGAACCCGGCGACCTATACCGGCGTCTTCGACCACGTACGCAAGCTGTTCGCCCAGACCCAAGAGGCGAAGGTCCGCGGCTATCTGCCGGGGCGCTTCTCGTTCAACGTCAACGGGGGCCGCTGCGAGGCGTGCGCCGGCGACGGCCCCATCAAGATCGAGATGCACTTCCTGCCTGATGTCTACGTGCCCTGCGAGGTGTGCAAGGGCGCCCGCTACAACCGCGACACGCTCGACATCACGTTCAAGGGCAAGAACATCGCCGACGTGCTCGAACTGTCCTGCGCCGATGCCTTGGAGTTCTTCGCCAACCAGCCGCCCATCGCCCGCCACATGCAGACCATCGTCGACGTGGGTCTGGGCTACGTGCGCCTCGGTCAGCCGGCCCCCACGCTGTCGGGCGGCGAGGCCCAGCGGGTCAAGCTGGCCAGCGAGTTGGCCAAGCGCTCGACCGGCCACACCATCTACATCCTCGATGAGCCGACCACCGGCCTCCATTTTGAGGACATCCGAAAACTGCTCACAGTGCTCAGTCGCTTGGTCGATCAAGGGAATACGGTTCTGGTGATCGAGCACAACCTCGACGTGATCAAGACCGCGGACTGGATCATCGACCTAGGCCCCGAAGGGGGCAACGGAGGCGGCACCGTCGTGGTGGAAGGCACCCCAGAGCTCGTGGCCAAGACCCCCGAAAGCCATACCGGCCGTTTCCTGGCGCCTCTGCTCGGTAGCGACTGACCGGTGCGCCGCGCGGCTCGGCCACTGCTCTACCTGGGGATCATCCTTACGGTGGTCGGGCTGTCTCTCTTCCACGCGGCGCGCATCGCCGACCCCCCGTACTCCTACGTCGGCACCTTCCGCTTCGGATGGTCGTTCGTCTACATCGTGATGCTCGCCGTCACCGCCTACGGGCTCGGGCTGCCTGACCTGCCGCGCACACCTCGGGCCTCGCTCCTTGCCGCGCTCGGCGCCGCCGCGGGGGCGGCCCTCGCCATCTCGGTGCTCCAGCTCTTCGTCGGCGACGCCCTGCTTCCTCGGTTCGTCGTGTTCGGGTCCGCCATCTTGCTGGTGCCGTGGTACTTGCTGTGCGCGGCGGTGGCAAGCGACGGAGGCAGCCGGGCCGCCGGGCGTGATCGCGTGCTGCTGGTCAGCGACACCAGCGCGGCCGCCATGCTCCGCCACGAGCTCGCCCAGCAGGCCGAGCGCCCGGCGCGCCTGGTCGCCGTGGTTTCCACCGCTGAGATGGGAGCCGATGGCCCCAACCATGGGCCGGTGCAGCCGCTGGTCGACCGGGTGCACCGCGACCACATCTCCGTGCTGGTCCTCGACCGCGACGCCCAGTCCTCCGATGTGCTGGTGGCCCAGGCCGCGTTGCTGCACCAGGAGGGTGTGCGCGTCCGTACGCTCTCGCTCTTCTACGAAGAGTGGCTGGGCAAGCTCCCGTTGTCCGAACTCGAACGGGTGTCGCTCCTGTTCGACATCGGCGAGGTGCACCGAGGCCGCTACAGCCGGGTGAAGCGGATGATCGACCTCGTGCTGGCGGTGGTGCTGTTGCCGGTCCTGTGCCTCACCGTGCCGATCGTCGCGCTGGGTGACCTGGTTGCCAACCGGGGCAGCCTCTTTTACCGCCAGGACCGCGTCGGCAAGAACGGCGCGGTCTTCCGCATCCACAAGTTCCGCACCATGAGAGCGGTGCCGGTCGGCACGCCGACGGAGTGGACCGGTCAGAACGATCCGAGGGTCACGCCGTTCGGTCGCGTGCTGCGCCGGACCCACCTCGACGAGCTGCCCCAGCTGATCAACATCCTGGTCGGCGACCTCTCGATGGTGGGTCCCCGCCCTGAGCAGCCGCGCTACGTTGAGGAGCTCCGGGAGAAGCTCCCGTTCTACGATCTGCGGCATCTCGTGCGCCCCGGCCTCACCGGCTGGGCCCAAGTCAAGTACGGCTACGCAAGCGACGAGGACGACGCGATGGAGAAGCTCCAGTACGAGTTCTTCTACCTGCGCCGCCAGAGCCTGGCCCTCGACACGCGCATCATCGGGCGCACGGTCCGCAGCGTGCTGGGTCGGGGGGGCCGGTGACCGACCTGCCCTTCGTCTCGGTCATCATCCCCATGTTGAACGAGCTCGGCCACATCGAGCCCTGCATCGAGGGCTTCCTCAAGCAGAGCTACCCGTCCGAGCTCATCGAGATCCTCGTCATCGACGGCGGATCCACCGATGGCAGTCGCGAGGTGGTTGCCGTGGTGGGTGAGGATTGCCCCCAGGTCCGGCTCATCGACAACCCCCGTCGGCTGGCGGCGGCGGCGGCGAACATCGGCATCGCCAATTCGAAGGGCGATGTGCTCTCGTTCCTCTCGGCGCACGGCGTGCCCGATGTCGACTACATCGATACCTCGGTTCGTATGCTCCTCGAGACGGGGGCGGTCGGCGTCGGGGGTCACTACGTCCACGAGGGCACCGATCCGGCATCGAGGGCCATCGGCTTGGCCATGGCGTCGCCGTTCGGCATGGCGTCGCCGCATCGCTCCTCGGTCGAAACCGAGGACGTCGACACCATCAGCCACCCGACGTTCCACAAGCAGCCGATGGTCGACGCCGGAGGCTACGACGAGTCGTTGCTGCGCAACGAGGACTACGAGTTCAACTATCGCCTGCGGGCAGCCGGCGGCCGGCTGGTTTTCTGTCCCGAGATCACGTCGGTCTACCGACCGCGTCGATCGTTGACTGCGTTGGGTCGGCAGTTCTTCGCCTACGGGCGCTGGAAGGCCACCGTGATGCGCCGCCATCCGGCCTCGATCCAGCCGCGGCACTTGGTGCCGCCGGCCGTCGTCGTCGGGGGAGCGGTCCTGGCTACTGCTGTGCTGGTCGGCCGCGGCCGTCGCCTGCTCGTAGCCGCGGCGTTGGGCTACGTCGCCGTCGAGGTGGCCGCGTTCGTCGAGGCCCGACCTGACCGAGCTGACGCGTCGCTGCCCGTCTTCGTCGCGGCCCTGCCGGTCATGCACGTGAGCTGGGGCTCCGGCGTGCTCGCCGGGCTCGCGATCGAGGCCCGCGGGCTTCGTCGATGCTCGGCTCAGCCCGCCGGCTCGGGTTGATGGAATCCACCGATGCCGCGGCCGGCCTGACCCCCCGAGGGGCATGGGAGAAGGGCATGGCGAGCAAGCTCGTCAGCCTTGCCGGTGCCCGCATGGTGGCGCAGGTGCTCGGGTTGGCTTGGTTTCTTTACGCGGCGCGGGCCTTCGACCCGGGAGACTTCGGCATCCTCAGCACCGGTCTGGTGCTGGTGGTCGTGATCGGCGGGCTCAGCGATCTCGGCACGACGCGTACCGTCGTGCGCCACGTCGCTGCCGAGCCGACTGGGTTGCGCAGCAACTTCTTGCGGGCCGCCGGGCTGCGTTCCGGGGCGGGCCTGAGCATCGGATTGGTGGCGTTGATCTTGACGCCACTGGTGCAGGACGATGTCCCCATCGGTGTGGTGCTGGCGGCCGCGCTGATCGCAGTGGCGAGCGGTGTCACCGAGATCGGCTTCGCCGCGCTCCGAGCGGTCGGCCTGGTCGGCGCCGAGGTCGGCATGCTGGTCGGCGAGCGGTTGCTGTTCGTGGCGGCCGGCACGGCCGTGGTGCTCACGGGACACGGTCCACTGGCCGTATTGATCGCCTATGCCGCGACCAACACGGTGAGCGCGACGGTGGTTGGAGTGCGTGCCATCCGGTGGCCCGGCGGTCACGGCAGCCCCGCGGGGCCCATGCTCGATGCCGAAGGTCGCCATACGGCGATCAGTTCCACCCTGGTGATCGTCGGCCCGCGCGTCAGCGCTCTGCTCCTCGTGATCATGAGCGTCCCCGTGCTGGTCGGCTCGTTCGCGATCGCCCAGAAGGTTCCTGAGGCCCTCGGCACCCTCGGGGTGGCTGTCCTCATGCCAGTGCTACCGATGGTTCGGGTGGCGGTCGTCGACGGCCGAGGTCGAGTGGCGATCGCACGCGCCGGGCGGGTGACGGCTACCGTCACCGCCGCGGTGCTGCCGGCGGTGATCTTCCTGGCCATCGATGGTGGCCGCGTCCTCGACTTGCTGTTCGGCATCGACGACCGGCCCGGCAGCGTCATGGCGCTGCGATTCCTCGCCGTTGCCGCCGTCGTTTGGATCGTCCGTACCTTCGGTGAGCTGGTGCTCCTCGCTCAGGAGCGCGCCGCCCGTTATGTGGTCGCGGTCGCGATCGCCGTGGCGATAAACGTGGTGGTCGCCGTCGTGCTGATCCCGTCACACGGCGCCGCGGGCGCGGCGGCGGCGTCGCTGGTCGCCGAAATGGTGGTGTTTGGGCTGGTGTTCGTGGCCTTGCGCGGCTCGGTTGGTCGGGCGGTGTGGCGCGGGTTCGTACCGGCGGCGTTGTGCGGCGTCGCTGCGACCGCCTCGTCGATTGGGGCGAGAGGCTGGCCGCTCGCCGTCGGCGTCGTCCTTACCGCCATCTGGAGCGTGGCCGGCCTCGCCATGACCGGCTTGCCTCTGCGGGACCGGTCGGTGGCGCTCGATCTGTCGGGGTCAGGGGCGGGTAGCGACGACGCCGATGTTGGCCAGGAGGTCAGTCGGGACCTGATCGGAGATGCCATTGAGTCCGTCGAGTACCTCTCGGCTCCAACCGATCATCTGTGAGTTGGCCAGGGGCTTGACGAAGTAGCCGAAGTCGCTGACGACGTGGAGCCCGGCCGCGCTGAGCTCGGCCCGGAGACCGGCCAGGTCGTACACGCGCTGGTGCCCAACGAGGTGGTCGCGCCCGGATAGATCGTCGAGGTTCTCCTGGAGGCCCATTTGCACGCCGAGCATGCGGTGTAGAGAGCGGGCGTTCGGCGTGACGGCCACGAGGGTGCCGCCGGGCCGCAGCCAACTGGCCAGATGAGCGAGGAGCTCGCTCGGTCGGTCGACGTGTTCGAGCACGTGGAGCGCGAGCACCGCGTCGACAGGCTCGGCCGGGTGGAATTCCTCGAACATACTGAGGTGCACGACGAGGCCTGGGTGCTGTTCGAGGGCGTGGTCCCGCAGGACGGCGCTGCCCTCCACCACCTCGACCGGCACGCCGGCCTCGAGCAGCTTGGTGGTGATCAGGCCGGTGCCGTAGCCCATCTCGAGCACCCGACCGGCGCCCGCCACGGCCCGGACGATCGAAGGGATGCTGTGGCTCTGGGCCAGTTCCTCGATGTCGACGTCGTCGACCTCGTCGTTGAGGTAGTAGGTCGAGGCGAATCGATCGAGGTCGCTCGGGGTGAGGTCAGTGGTCACGCAGATCCTTCTCCTCGGCGGGGTGCCGCTGGTCTATTCCTATCGGACGCCTGATGGCAGCCGAGAGGCATCGACGACAAGTCTCCCACCGTGGGCATCGGCCGGTTGGAATCCGGGTGCGGACTATTGTGCGCCGCTGAGATGGTCTACTCCAGTCGTTACGACCCCGACACCGACTTCGACCGGTGGTACACCGACGCCACCGGGCAGGCGATTGTGGCGTTCGTGCGGCCGGGGGACACGGTGCTCGAGCTCGGCTGCGCGACCGGGCGGATGAGCGCCGCGCTGGTCGGTGCCGGCGCCACCGTGATCGGCGTCGACCGGGCCGAGACCTATCTGGCTCGGGCGGAGGAGCGATCGCTGCCCGGCGCGACCTTCGTGCACGGTGACATTGTCGCCGTCGAGCGGCCCGAGCGGTTCGACCACGTCGTGCTCGCGAACGTGGTGCATGAGGTGCCCGATCCGGTCGCCCTGTTCACCAATGCAGCGCGCCATCTCCGGGCGACCGGCATGCTGCACGTCTCGCTGCAGAATCCGAGCTCGATCCATCGCTTGGTGGGCCGCGAGATGGGGCTCATCACGAGCTTGGCCGAGGTGTCGGAGCGCGGCCGCCGGTTCGAGACCATCGAGGTGCTGGATGCCGACGCCCTCGTCGAACTGGGGCAGACGGTGGGACTCGAGCCCGTGCATCGGTCGGGCGTGATGCTGAAGCCGTTGCCGAACGACCTGATGCAAGCGCTGCCCGACGAGATCCTCGAGGGTTTCGTCCGGGCCGCTCGGCATTTCCCCGAGCACGCATCCATGAACTACCTGGTCTTCCGTCGGCCCGGCGTGGCGGTCCCTACCGATGAGTGACCAGATGGAGGTCACCGCGACCGATCTCGACCAACGGTCGGTGCCGGCGCCGACCGAGTCGCACCTGGTGCTCTGGAACACTTCGGCCTTCTGGGCGCTTCGACCCGAGGAGGTCGACCGCCGGGTGCAACTCGACCAGACCGACGATGGTGGACGGCTCGTCGGTTCGTTCGTCGGCGGCCGAGTCGACGACCGATGCACCTCCGGCTTCGGCGCTCCCTTCGGCGGGTTCGACCTCACGCGTGAGGCAGAGACGGTGGCGAACATCGAGGCGCTGGTCGATACCACCCTTGCTGAACTGGGCGATGACGGCGTGGCGACCGTCGAGGTTCGAGCCAAGCCTGAGCACTATGGGGCCAACGAATCGAGCCTGATCTTCGTGCTCCTCAACCGGGGATTCGCAGTCGCCGGCTGCGACCTCAACACCTACCTCGATCTTGAGGGGATGACGACGGTCGACGAGTACGTCGCCGGCCTCAAGCCGGCGGCCCGCAAGATGTTGCGCCGGTCGTCGGCCCTGGGTCTCGATGCCTTCCAGGTCGCCCCCGACGATGAGGTGGGCTGGGCTGAGGCCTACGAGGTGCTGCGGCGCAACCGGGTCGATCGGGGGCGACCGATGCGGTTGGGGCTTGAATACGTCCGCGCCATCCGCGATGCCTTCCCCGGCCGTGTGCGCCTGCTCGGCCTGGCCGACGGCGACTCGCTCGTCGCTGCCGCGCTCGTCTACCGCGTCGGCGTCGGCTGCGACTTGGTGCAGTACTGGGGCGACGCCCTGCACTCGCTCGCCTCCTCACCCATGAACCGGCTCGTGCAGGTGGTGGTGGAGCACTCGCTCGCCGCCGGCGCCCGCACGATCGACATCGGGATCTCCAGCGAGGACGGCGTGCCCAACCATGGTTTGCTGCAATTCAAGCGAAGTGTCGGCTGCCGGATCGAGCCCCGGCTCGAACTGGTCGGCCCCGCCATTGATCGTTCGCCGTGACCGGGGGTTCTGAACCGGTCGTCGTGGTTGGTGGGAGCATCGCTGCCCTCGTGGCGGCCGACCGGTTGGCCGCCGACGGTCGGTCGGTCGTACTCCACCTGCCGGAGCGAGGCGTCGGCGGCGGCTTCACGGCGCTGGAGATCGGCGGGCGCCGCTTGGATCTCGGCGCTCGCCTGATCGAACTGAGCTACGACGATGACGCAGGCGAACCACCTCCGCTCGACGCCTACCGGCCCGGTCCTCACGGGCACCGGCCCTACCTCGCGCTGATCGACGACCTGGTGCGTGGGCTGGCGGGGCCCGACCTGGTCGAGCTGGACGCGCCCCAGGTCTCGGTCGATGGGCGACGATGTAGCGACTACGTGCTCAGCGGCGACCTCTCGGGCCTCGTCGACGTGCTCGATGCCGACGAGCTCACGCCGATGGCGGCCGAGGCCGCCGCCCGGCTCGAGATCGAGGGACCACATGGCGTCTTCGAGCCGGCACGCGCGGCCGAACGGTGGGAGCGGGACTTCGACGATGTCGGTCGTTCGCACACCGGCGACGCCTTCCACGATCGACTGATCGATCCGCTGGCGCGCAAGGTCATTCCCGGTGGGAGCACGGCGGTGATCGCCGGACTGCATCGCAAGATCTGGCTGCCGCTCTTTCACCCGGTCACCGCGTGGGAGGCCTGCACCGGCCAGCTCTCCTATCGCCCCCAGCGAGCCATGTACTCGTTGGCTGGCGGTGGTATGGGCGAGGTCGTGGCCCGTCTCATCGACCGGCTGACGGCGGCACCCGAAGTGACGATCGAGCGGTCGGGTGCGCTGCGGGCGATCACCGGTCGTTCGGGGTCGACGGTCGTTGACCTGGCGTTTGAGGACGGCACGGCGTGCTCGGCGACGCGCCCGATCATCGGGGTGGGAAGCGACGAACTTTTTGCCGCCACCGACGTCGACTTCGCCTCGACACGGGTGGTCGCCACCATGGTGTGGCTCGACGTGGCGGACGCCGAGATCGTTGACCTGCCGAGCGTGCTCTTCGCTACTGAGCCCGAACTCGAGTTGTTCCGCGTGACCGAGAACCAGGCCGATTCTCGTCCCGGCTTCCGCACCCTGTGCTGCGAGCTCGACCAGAGCTGCGAGGATCCCGCTCGCTGGCTCGGCGCGGCCACCACCTCACTCGTCGCCCTCGGCGTGCTGCACCCCGGTGCTGTCCCCACGCAGGTGGCAGGGGCGTGCCGGCCGGCCTATGCCGCGCCATCATTCGCCAACCGGGCTGCCTTCGAGCAGGCTCGGGTCCAGCTCGACGCCCTGTCGCTCGGGTCGATCGTGGTCGGTCCCGGTTCGACCTTCGGCGCCGACACGTTCAACGAACAGGTGATCCAGGGCTTGGCGTCCGCCGCGGCCCGAGTTCACGGCTGACCAGTAGCAGAGCGCTAGCGCGCGACCGCCGTGGCCAGAGCCGCGACCACTCGGCTCTGCTGGGCTTCGGTGATGCCCGGGAAGATCGGTAGCGAGAGGATCTCGGCCGCGGCCGCCTCAGCGCGGGGGAAGTCACCGACGTGGTGGCCCAGATGAGCGAAGGCGGGCTGCAGATGGATCGGTACCGGATAGTGGATCCCGGCGCCGACGCCGACGTCGTGGAGGTGCTCGATCACGGCATCGCGCCGGGCCACCCGAACCACGAACAGGTGCCACACGTGCTCGTTGCCAGGGGCGATCTCGGGCAGGCCGACGCCGTCCACGTCGACGAGCGCGTCGCGGTACCACTGGGCGGCCTTCTGGCGCTGCTCGTTCCACTCGGGCAGTCGTCGCAGTTTGGCCCGCAGCACGACCGCCTGGAGTGTGTCGAGACGCGAGTTGATGCCGATGACCTCGTGGGCGTAACGCATTCGGCTGCCGTGGTCACCTAGCAGGCGGACCGCATCGGCGAGATCGGAGCGATCGGTGACCACGGCCCCGGCATCGCCGTAGGCCCCGAGGTTTTTGCCGGGGTAGAAGCTGGTGGCGGCCACGGCCGCGACCGAGCCGACGCCGCGGCCGTCGGCCGTCGCTCCCTGGCTCTGGGCTGCGTCCTCGACGAGCACGCAGGGGCCGCCCCCGAGCCCGGCCTGCAGGTCGTCGAGCGGGGCGAGCTGACCGAAGAGGTCGACAGCGAGGACGGCCCGAGCCTGGCTGGCGGCGGCCAGCGCCTGGTCGACGTCGATCAACTGGTGGACGGGGTCGCAGTCGACGAACAGCGGTTGCGCCCCGGCGCGGACTACGGCTTCGGCGCTGGCGATGAACGTGTTGGCCGGCACGACCACCTGGTCGCCGGCACCAACGCCGACGACGCGCAGGGCAAGCTCAACCGCGTCGGTGCCGTTGGCCACGCCGACGCAATGGCGGACCCCGCAGAATGCGGCGAACTCTTCCTCGAAGGCGGCGACGTCAGGTCCGTGGATGAAGGCCGTGGTGTCGAAGACCCGTCGGAACCCGTCGGTCACCTCGTCCGCGATCTGGCGATGTTGGGCGGCGAGGTCGACGAGTGGGATCGGGGTGTCGCTCATCGCGAGGCCTCTGGGATCGGGACCAACGTGCCCTGTGCGGCGCAGCTGGCGTCGACCGCCTCGAGGATCTCGAGCACCCGGACACCCGACCAGCTGTCGGTCAGCGGCTTGCCCCCGTTGCGGATGCAACCGGTGAAGTCACGGACCAGCGCCTGAAGGGCCTCGGCCTCGCTGATAGCCGGGGCGAGCATGTCGCCGGTTCGGTACTGCACCATCATCTCGCGCTGCTCCTCGGAGTCGTGGATGAGCGAGACGTCGACCGAGCGGTCGTAGGTGGCGATGCGTTGGGCTGGGTTTGTGTCGTTCCAGACGAGATGGCGCTTGGATCCCCCGAAGACGACGTTGCGGATCTTCACCGGGCTGAGCCAGGAGACATGGATGTGGGCGATGGCCTCGTCCGGCAGCAGCAATGTGGCGTAGCCGACACACGCCCGGCCCGCGCCGATCGGGTCGACGCCCAGGGCCGACACCGCGACCGGTGAGCACTCCGGTGGCAGGACAGAGGCGAGGATCGACAAGTCATGGGGCAGGAGGTCCCAGAACACGTCGATGTCCCGTTGCACGATGCCGAGGTTGATGCGCACCGAGTCGATGTACTGGATTCGGCCCAGGTTGCCGTCGGCGATCTCGGTCCGGATGCGGTTCACCGCAGGCGTGTAGCAGAAGGTGTGGTCGCATGCCGCGACGAGCCCGGCGGCGTCAGCGGCCCGGGCGATGGCGCGTGCGTCGGCCGCCGAGAGAGCCAGGGGCTTCTCGACGAGGACGTGCTTGCCGGCCTCGATGGCCGCCATGGCGATCGGCAGGTGCGTCGCCGCCGGCGTGGCGATGGCGACCGCCTCGATGCGGGGATCGGCGAGCACCTGGTCGAGCTGGTCGGTGACCTCGATCGACGAACGGCGCCCGACTACCTCGCTGGCTCGCTTCAGGTCGAGATCGCAGACCGTCCACAGCCACGCGGTCGGGCAGGCAAGGAAGTTGCGGATCAGGTTGGGGCCCCAGTAGCCGGCGCCGATGACGGCGACCCCGACCTCGTTGTCCTGGGGCTCCGGTCGGGCGTACGTGGTCATGGCGTCGGATCCTAGAACCCGCCGCGTCAGGTGATGGCCAGCATGCGGTCGAGGGCCACCTTGGCGCCTTCGGCCGTGGCCGGGTCGACCGTGATCTGGT
>JAYUBX010000016.1:0-4162 GCA_043740665.1 Candidatus Neomicrothrix sp. | reverse complement strand
TGGCGGCCGAGCTGTCGGCCGGACGATTGCCGAGGGGCGTGGGCCGAGACCGGCCGCGGGTGGCGGTACAGCTCGACGGTTCTCCCGACGAGTGGATGGGGTCGGTCGTGACCGACCTCGGCTTCGACGTGGTCGCGGTGCCGGTGTACCGCTGGGAGCTACCGGTCGATCGGGTTCTCGATGCCTTCACGGTCGGATCGACTGCCGCCGTGGTGGTGGGTCCGGTGTGTGCCGACCGCGCCCGATCGTTCGGTATCGAGACCACCATCGAACCGGTCACACCCCGCCTCGGGGCCATGGTGCGCGCCTTCGCCACCGACTTCGCCGAACGGCGCCGAGCCCTGACCCTGGGTGGCCACGTCGTCACCCTGCAGGGACGGATGGCACGCGTGGACGGCGATCCGGTGCTGCTGTCGGATCGCGAACGTGAGGTGCTGGCCGTGCTCTCGGACCGACCGGGGGTGGTCGTCTCGAAGGCGGCGTTGCTGCGCCGGGTCTGGGCCGACGAGACCGACGAGCACGTGGTCGAGGTGACGGTCGGTCGGCTGCGCCAGCGTCTGGCCGCAGCCGGCGTCGGCATCGAGACCGCCTGCGACGCGGCGATCGGCTCAGCGAGGACTGACGCCCAAGTCGTCGTAGCGTGACGGCATGACCGGGTTCTGGGGGCGACTGCTCGGCGGGGGTGAGCCGCCGGTCGACGTGCCCGACGCGGCGTCGATTTCTGATCCCGAGAGTCGTGCTCGTGACGCATGGCGAATCCTGCACGACACGTCGATGCTGCGCCGGGGTGGCCAGAAGGTGCTGGTGATGGATGGCCCCGGTCGCCATGCCGGTATCGCCGCGGTGTGGCCGATGAGCCAGGTCATGGCCGCCGCTCTCGACCTGGAGCGGCTCGACCGCGACGGCTTCCATCGCAGTGCCGAGCTAGTCGACGACCTGGGGGAGACGCTCGAGTTGTACCGGTGGGGCGATGGCTACGCGCCCTATCCCGGTGGTCAGGAGCGATACTTCGACGACAATGCCTGGGTCGGACTCGATGCCATGCAGGCCCACGACCAGCTCGATGGGCGTCCGGACGACAGCCTGTGGCTGCACAAGGCCAAGCGCACCTTCGGGGTGGTGATCGCTGGCCAGGACCCTGACGGCGGCGTGCGTTGGAAGGAGGGTCCGGCCGGCCGACCTGGCAGCCGGAACGCGTGCAGCACCGCGCCGACCATCGCTCTGGCCCTGCGCCTGCATCGGGCCACCGGCGCCGACCGCCACCGCGAGGTGGCCGAGCGGGCTGACCAGTGGCTGTGGCGCGAGCTGGCTTCGGCCGAAGGCCTGTTGTGGGATCACGTCGATCCCGACGGCAGCATCGAGCGCACGCTGTGGTCGTACAACCAGGGAGCGGCGATCGGTGCCGACGTGCTCTGGTTCAGGCTGGCCGGCGATCGGGCCCGACTCGACCGGGCCATCGTCACCACCGGCGCCGCCCTCGACCATTTTTCGATCGATGACCGTCTGTGGCAGCAGCCGCCGTCGTTCAACGCGATCTTCTTTCGTAATCTGCTGCAACTGCACGCGGCTGAGCCCCAGCCCCGCGTGATCGCCGAGCTCGATCGCTACCTCGAACGGGTGTGGCGCGAGGGGCGAGATCCGACGAGTGGGCGATTCACCGCTGGCAGTATCGGCCGCTACGACGACGGTGGATCGCTCGACCATGCCGCGCTGGTGCAGCTCTTTGCCCTGCAGGCTTTTCCGATCGAGTGGCTGGCCGACGTGGCCTGATCGGGTTCTGTCGGCGGCCATGATTTGGCCGGCTCACACCGGTCATCGGACGCCTGTGAAGTCGATCTCCGGATGGCCAGCACACGGTGCGCGGTGCGTGCCACAGGTGCAATGGGGGAGACGTCGTCACGAAATCCCGGTCGTCCACCATGCGGGCATGGAAACCACGACTGCATCCACCTCCGCCCCCGGAGCCAGCATGGGGATCGGCCCACGGCTCGGACGGCTCTGGTCGTTCCAGGGTCCCTACCGCGTGCTGCACCTCACCTGGTTCGCCTTCTTCCTCTCGTTCGTCGTCTGGTTCAACTTCGCGCCGTTCTCGAAGACGATCGGCGCCCAGCTGCACCTCAGCAAGGCTCAGCTGGTCACCCTGGGGCTGTGCAACGTGGCCCTCACCGTGCCGGCTCGCATCTTCGTGGGCATGGCGCTCGACCGCTTCGGTCCTCGTCGCACCTACTTGGCGATCCTCATCTATGCGGTGATCCCGTGCACCATGTTCGCCAGCGCCCACTCGTTCACCATGATGGTGATCAGTCGGCTGTTGCTGGGCATCGTCGGTGCCGGGCTCGTCGTCGGCATCCGCATGGTGTCCGAGTGGTTCCCGCCCCGTGATCTGGGTACGGCCGAAGGGGTCTATGGCGGCTGGGGTAACTTTGGTGCATCGGCGGCGTCGTTCGGGTTGCCGGCCTTGGCCGCGTGGCTCGGCGGACCCGACGGCTGGCGTTGGGCCATCGGCCTCACCGGCGTCATCGCCGCCGTTTACGGCGTCGTCTACAGGCGCATCGTGACCGACACCCCCGAGGGGGTGGCCTACGTGCGGTCGACCAAGAAGGCTGGGCTCGAGGTCACCAACCGCAAGGCGGTGTTCGCGTTGGCCGCGCTGACCGTGCCGGTGTGGGCCGTGCTCGGCGTCATTGCCTGGCGGGTCCGGTACGTCAAGGTCATCAAGGTGCTCGCCATCACCTACTTCTGCACCTTCGGTTCCGAGCTCGCCGTCGTGTCGATGCTGCCGACGTTCTTCGCCGACACGTGGAGCCTCGGCGCTGGTGCGGCCGGTCTGGCCGCCTCGTCGTTCGCTTTCATGAACCTGGTGACCCGTCCGGGCGGCGGCTTGCTGTCGGACATGTTGGGCAACCGCCGCCGCACGCTCACGCTGCTGCTCGCCGGTTTGGCGGTCGGCAACGTGGCCATGGCCATGCTCGGATCGGGCTGGCCGCTGCTGGCCACCATCGGCGTGTCGATGTCGTGTTCCGTGTTCGGCCAGGCCGGCAACGGAGCGACCTACGCCATCGTGCCCTCGGTCAAGAAGCGGGTGAGCGGCCAGATCTCGGGCCTGGTCGGCGCCTACGGCAACATGGGGCATCGCCTTCCTGACCGCACTCCTCTTCGTCTCGAATCGAACCTTCTTCCTGTTCATCGCTGGTGCTGTGGTGGTGGCCACGCTCATCAGTCGCTGGCTGGTCGAGCCGGCCAACAGCTTCTCGGCCGAGCTGCTGACCGACAGCACCCAGGAAAGCTCTGGCCGGGCCGAGTCCGACGTGACGAACAACCCGAACAACCCGAACCAGCCGACCGATGCCGTCGCACCGCCGAGTCCGAGCCGGTACCCGCCATCGCATGACCGATCTCCTCCTCATCCCGCTCGACCAGTTCATCCGGGACCAGCAGGACCTCACCGCTGTCGAGCGCTTCTCGTTGCGCCACGACGACCAGGGGTTCGTTCCCGGTCCCGATGCCCGCGCCAGCGGCTACCGCGACCGGCTACCAGCCGAAGGTCCCGGTGTCGGCCAGCAGTACGCCTTCGAGGTCGATCTCGATGCGTGCTCGGGATGCAAGGCGTGCGTGAGTGCGTGTCACAGCCGCAATGGGCTGGCCGACGACGAGATGTGGCGGTCGGTGGGCCTGTTGCAACGTGAGGATCCGGCCACGCCGGTGCTGCAAACGATCACCACCGCATGTCATCACTGCGTCGACCCGGCGTGTCTCAACGGTTGCCCGGTCGAGGCGTATGAGAAGGATCCGATCACCGGCATCGTCGCCCATCTCGACGACCAGTGCATCGGCTGCAGCTACTGCACGCTGATGTGCCCGTACGAGGTGCCGGTGTACGACCACGACCGCGGCATCGTGCGCAAGGGCGACATGTGCAGCGATCGGCTGGCCGAGGGCGAGGCGCCGGCCTGCGTGCAGGGCTGCCCGACCGAGGCGATCAGCATCTCGGTGGTCACCATGGCTGACCTGATCGCCGAGGCGCGCGGGGCGGCATCGGCCGAAGGAACCGCGCTGGTGCCGACGGCGCCGTTGTCGTCGATCACCGTGCCCACCACCCGGTATCGGTCGGCCGAGCCGCTGCCGGCCGGTCTGGTCGCCGCGGATCGCTTCTCGTTGCAGC
>JAYUBX010000015.1:0-2283 GCA_043740665.1 Candidatus Neomicrothrix sp. | reverse complement strand
GAACGCCCGGGCACCCAGGTGCCCTCGATGGCCATGGTCCGTCGCCGCCCGAACCCACCTAGAAAGGCCGGCGGTTCGGGCGGCGCGAACTCGGACATGAACTCGTCGGGATCGTCCTCGACGCGAGGCCGCACGTTGACCCAGCCGTCGTGGGCTTCGCCGATCGCCCGCATCTGGGTCAGCGCCGGTTCGAGATCATCGGTGGTGAACTCGACGATTTCCTTGCTGATGGTCATGGCGGTCAAGGCTCGTCGAGCCAGGCGGGGGCGTGGTCGAGCAGGTAGCTGCTCACGTCGTGGCAGCGGTCAAGGATGTCGCAGAGCTGTTCTTGGCCGAGGAAGATGCGGTCGAGTCCGACTTCGACCCGCGACACGATGGTGAGGCTGCGTTCGGCCGCGTCGGTGACCGAGGCGAACGAGTCGATGGCCGACACCTCGAGCGGTAGCTCGGTGCGCCCGACGCCGGCCATCTCGGTGGCCAGCACCAGCAGATCGGGACCCTTCGGCAACGGGGGCAGCACCCACGTGAAGGCCAGGGGAAAGGTGAAGCCTTCGGGCGGCTCGCTCGACTCGGGCAGCTCGAGCATCTGATCCTCGAACATGAGCAGGGTGCGGGGATCGACTTCGAGGGCGAGGTGCAGGTCGAGCGGTCCGCCGCAGGCGTCCTCGGGATGCAGGTCGACCTCCCACGCCTGGCGCAGCGAATAGGTCTCGACGAAGTGGCGTTCGTCGTGCACGTGGAACTGATGGTCGACGGCGTGATCCTTGAGATCAGCCACGAAGCCGGGGACGTCGATGACGGCCAAGAGATGGTGCTCCTCGTCTGGCCTGAGCGGATGGTTCCCGCCCAGCCTGCCACGATGACGGCCACGCGGCTACCGTCACCTGCTCGTGGACGACGAACGACTGGTAGCGCTGCTGCACGAGACGGCCGACGCCATTCGTGGCGTGCTCGGCGACCTGGGTGATTGGGGCCTGGCCGGTACGCGTGCGGGTCAGTACCGCAGCGACCTGGCCGCCGATGCCGCGGCCTTGGCCGTGCTCGACGCCGCCGGGGTCGGGGTGCTGAGCGAAGAGTCGGGCCGCCATCGCCCCGAGGTCGAGCTCACGGTGGTGATCGATCCGCTCGACGGGTCGACCAACGCGTCGCGCTCGATCCCGTGGTTCGCCACCAGCCTGTGTGCCGTTGATGCCCAGGGCGCTCGGGCGGCCCTAGTCGTGAACCTGGTGTCGGGCGAGGTCTTCGAAGCGGTGCGGGGCGCTGGGGCGACCCGCAACGGCGAGCCCATATCTCCAGGCTCGCACACCCGGCTCGACCAATCGATGGTCGGGTTGTCCGGGTACCCGCCGCACTATCTCGGCTGGAACCAGTTCCGTGCCCTCGGCGCCTGCGCCCTGGATCTCTGTGCGGTGGCCACCGGTGTGCTGGACGGCTACATCGACTGCAGTTGGAATGCCCACGGATCGTGGGACTACCTGGGCGGGATGCTGATCTGCCTCGAGGCCGGCGCGTCGATCGTCGACGCCGAGGGCCGTGACCTGGTGATGCTCGGTCATGGCGATCGGCGCACCCCGATTGCGGCCTCGACGCCCGATCTGCTGGCCGAGCTGGTGGCCGCCCGGGCATCGTTCACGACTCCTAGCTGAGCCGGTCCGAGGTCGGTCGACCGAATGTGGGGCCGAGCGTCGAAGGGGCCTCGTAGGCTGCGAGGATGCCCGATCGGCTTCATCGACTCTTGCTGCGGGTCTTTCGGGCCCTGCCGACGTGGGCCCGTCGCTGGGCGGTTCGCCGGCTGGCTCCGTCGTTCACCGTCGGCGCGATCTGCCACATCGAGCGAGCCGACGGCGACGTGCTGTTGGTGCGCCAGGCCTACCGGGGGCGGTGGGGCATACCGGGTGGGCTGCTGCAGCGCGGCGAGGCGCCGGCGGTCGCGGCGGTGCGCGAGGTGTTCGAGGAGACCGGTCTGGCCATCGAGCTGATCGGCGAGCCGGCGGTCGTGGTCGATGCCGATCCGAGGCGCATGGACCTGATCTTTCGGGCCCGGCCGGTGGTCGATGCCGAGTCGGTTCAGGCCCGGCCGTGCTCGCCCGAGATCGCCGAGGTGGCCTGGTTCGCCGCCGATGCCCTGCCCGAGCTGCAGACCGAGACCGGCCAGGCGCTGGTGGCCCTGGCCCGATCGGCGAGGTCGCCGCAGGCTCGACCCCTGGGCCCCGCCACATGACCCCCCCCACATTGCAAACCAGGCATCTTTGCAGGCCGGTTTGCGTCCGTTTTCGTGCCCGG
>JAYUBX010000014.1:0-3061 GCA_043740665.1 Candidatus Neomicrothrix sp. | reverse complement strand
ACGGCGTCGGCCGCCGCCAACTCGTCAGCGGCGTCGAGCACTCGGTGCAGCCCGGCCACACCGACGTCGCTGATGCGCGCCGGGCTGAACCCGTGGGCGGTGAGCACGGCGGCGGCCTCGTCGGCGACCGGCAGATCGGCGGTGCCGGCGGTGATCACCACGATGCGTTCGGAGCGCTCGACGGCGGGGCGCCACACGAGGGTGTCGCCCACGCGCACCCCGCCTGGGTTGGCGGCGAGGGCGGCGGCCGCCTGGGTGTCGTCGACGCGAGAGACGAGCACGGTCGATCGGGCATCGCCGGCCAGCAGTTCGGCCACGATGGCGGTGACCTGACCCGGTTCTTTGCCTGGGGCGTAGACCGCCTCGGCCAGTCCTTGACGCAACAGCCGATGGTGATCGACACGGGCGAATCCGAGATCGGCATAGGGCAGCCGGCGCAGCCGGGCGACGGCGTCATCGGCGCTCACCGAACCGGTGCGCACCGCATCCAGCAACTCCCGAAGGGCGGCTTCGTCCACATCACTATCCTGACCGTTCGTGACCGACTCCGCCGCATCCTCGCCTGGCCCGACTGCTCTCGCTGCCGAGGGCGCCCGGCCACGGGTCGGCTACTTCGGTCCGCGGGGCACCTTCACCGAACAGGCGCTGTTCACCCAGGCCGACTTGATCACCGGCGAGACCGTGCCCCTGACCTCGATCCCCGAGGTGCTGGCGGCGGCTGAGTCGGGCGCCGTCGACATCGGGTTCATCCCGATCGAGAACGCCATCGAAGGTTCGGTCAACGTCACCATCGACACCCTTGCCTTCGACGCCAACCTGCTGATCCAGCGCGAGGTCGTGATCCCCGTCAGCCTGTGTCTCATGGTGGTGCCCGGCGTGGCCATCGGCGATCTGACCACCATCGTCTCGTTCTCGCACGCCATCGCCCAGTGCCGGGGCTTCGTCACCGACAAGCTGCCGCCCGGCGTCGTCAGCCTGCCGGCCAACTCGACCGCCGACGCGGCCCGGGTGCTGGCCGAGAGCGGCGACCGCCACACCGGAGCCATCGGTCCGGCCCGCGCCGCCGAGGTCTACGGCCTCGAGATCCTGGCCACCGATATCGAGGATCATCCCGACAACTCGACCCGCTTCGTTGCGGTCGCGACCGAAGGCATCCCCGCGCCGACCGGCCACGACAAGACGTCGATCGTGGTCTTCCAACGGGCCGATGCTCCCGGTTCGCTGCTGGCGATTCTGCAGGAGTTCGCGGCGCGGGCCATCAACCTGGTGAAGCTCGAGTCACGCCCGACCAAGCGCGGCCTGGGCGACTACTGCTTTCTGATCGACCTCGAAGGTCACCTCGACGACGAGTTGGTGGCCGATGGCCTGCGCGACCTGCAGAGCAAGCACGAGGTGAAGTTCCTCGGGTCGTACCCCGCCGCCGGTGCCCACGGTCCGGCTGTGCGGCGCGAGGCCGACGTGGCCTGGCGGCGCGCCGATGCGTGGCTCGCGGATCTGCGCAACCAGGTGCGGCACTAACCTGGCCGCCTGATGCCGGGTCGGTGTTGCGCGGTTGCGCAGCATCGGTGTGGCCGCTCGGAGGGATGGCAGAGCGGACGAATGCGACGGTCTTGAAAACCGTTGAGGGGCAACTCTCCGGGGGTTCGAATCCCCCTCCCTCCGCCAGAGTTCAAAGCGTTTGATTCTGTCCGAAGGCATCCGAGCCTTCGGACCCGCTGGCCTGCGGTTCTTGCCGAAAGGACAGCCTCGTCCATCTCGGCCGCGCACCATTGACCACCCATCTACCCAGATACGGGTAACATAACCCGTATTCAGGTAGTGGCGAGAGGGAGATGCACCGTGGATTTGGGTAGACCGATCAGCAGTATCCTTCCTGGTGCCCAGGGCGTCGCGCTCGGCGTGCTGGCCTCAACCGGCGAGCCGCTCACTGGAAACCGGGTGGCGGAGCTGAGCGGTGGGGAGGTGTCGCAGTCGAGTGTGAGTCGGATCCTGCGGGAGCTGGTGCGAGCCGGCATCGTCATCAGGCAGCCAGCGGGACGGGCGAACCTGTACTCGCTGAACCTCAACCATGTGGCCGTGCCGGCGGTGCTGCAACTGGCCACGCTGCGCCAGACTCTGCTCGACCGGATCGGCGTGGCGGTAGCGGCGTGGGAGGTCGCCCCGGTGGCCGTCTGGCTGTTCGGTTCCGCCGCCCGAGGCACGGGTACGCCTGACAGTGACATCGACCTGTTCGTCCTGCGCCCTGACACGGTCGACGACAGTGGCACCTGGTTGGCCCAGACCGGCGACCTCGCCGACGCGGTCGGTCGATGGGCCGGCAACGCGTGTGACCTCCTGGAGTACCGCGAGTCCGACTTCGCGCAGCTCGTCGAGAACGCCGATCCGATCACCGCTGCGCTGCGCAACGAAGCAATCGTCATCTGTGGAGCGAACCCGCGTGACCGGATCGGTCGGGTGCCGCGATGAGCGCCCTCCGAGACGCACAACTCCACCTCGCCAAGGCCGAGGAGTTCCTCACCGACGCCGAAGTCAGCCGCGACCTGGAGTTGTTCAATGCCGCGACCTCCGACGCCGTCGTCTCCGGCATCAACTCCAAGGACGCCGTCTGCCTGAAGCTCACTGGCAAGACCGTCAAGTCGGACAACCACCCCGCGGCCGTGGCCGAACTGAAGAAGGCCGGTCCGGCAGGCGCGACGCTCGCTCCGACACTCCAGCGACTGTTGAAACTGAAGACACGCTCGCAATATCAGACGATGACGATCGCTCGGCAGGATGCCACCGCCGCAGTCGACTGGGCCCGAAAGCTCTACGAAGGGGCACGGACCATCGTTCAGTCCTGACTCGATCCGACACGCCTCGCAGCGCAGCAGGCCCAACATGTGACAGGCCATCCGCTCTGATGACGCTCGCCGAAATTCCCCACGGTGGCTCATCGAAATTCCCCACCGGCGGGTCGGGTTGAGGCTAGCTCCGGGGGCTGGTTGAGGCCTGGGCCTGGTGGGTGCGCGTGCGGTAGCTGCCGAGGACGCCGACGTAGCGGAGCCGGGCGCCTCGCGTGTGG
>JAYUBX010000013.1:0-5278 GCA_043740665.1 Candidatus Neomicrothrix sp. | reverse complement strand
CTCGCGCTGGCCGCCGGACTCGAGCAGGTAATGGAGAGCCGCGCCTACGACAAGCTCAGCGTCTACCGGCCGGTCGTCCCTGTCGGCAAGGCCGAGCTCGGCTTCCTGCCCGGCAGCCTGGACGAGAAGCTCGACCCCTGGATGACCGCGGTCAACGACGCGCTGGTGGCCCTCACCGACACACGCAGCCACGCCGACGCCCGAGCGATCCTCGACGAGATGATCAGCCGCGACAAGCTCTCGCTCGAAGCGGTGACCTACCTGCGGGGCCGCTCGCTGCACGGCACTTACATCGTCGTCGACGAGGCCCAGAACCTCGAGCCGACCACGCTGAAGACGATCCTGACCCGGGTCGGCGAGGGCACCAAGGTCGTGTTCACCGGGGACACCTCACAGATCGACGCGCCGTACCTTTCCGAACAGAACAATGCCGTGGCCGTGCTGATCGACGCCTTCGCCGGCGAGCCCTGCTTCGGCCATGTGCGCCTCAGCCACTGCGAGCGCAGCGAAGTCGCCTCGCTGGCCGCCACCAAGCTCTAGCCGATCTCAGGATCTCAGGGCCGAGAGCAGGCCGACCAACAGCGACCCACCGATCACCGCAACCATGAGCACGACGGCTACCGCCCGGACGAGGGCCTTGCTCCGCGCCCGATGGGCCACCGCATCGTCTCGCCACTCGTCGAGCTCGGGTGTGGAGAAGGCGGTCGGCAGATCAGTCTGGACCTCATCCAAGATCGCCCGAGCTCGATCGACGTCGGCCGGTAGGACGACCACGTCGACGGTTCGATCGCTGGCGTAGTAGGTCGCCACGCTATTGAGCGCGGGGTCATAAGACGTCGTCGCTCGAATCCCGTGGTCCACCAACAGGTTGGCGGCGACGTCGGCTTCGAACTTCGACCCGTACTCGGCGATCGAGACGAGTCCCCCCAGCGGAATCGGCATGCCCACACGGTAGTCCCACCGATCGCCCGGCAAACTGGGCAGCAAAACGGACGGAAACCGGCCTGCAAAGATGCCCGGTTTCGGGGGTTAGCGGGCGTTGAACATGCGCACGGCCTCGGCGCGATCCGACACGTGCAGCTTCTTGATCACCGCCGCGACATGGCTGCGAACCGTCACCGGCGCGATGTAGAGCTGACGCGCGATCTGCGCGGTGCTGCGGCCTTCACGAAGCAACCCGAGCACCTCGGCTTCTCTAGCCGAGAGTTGCACCGTGCCTCGATCCGGCACCGAAACCCGGTGGCTGCGGTCATCCCTGAACTGATCCAGGATGCGCATCGCCAGCCCGGGCGACAACGCCGGTTCGCCGTCGAGCGCCAACCGCACGGCACCGACGATGGCGTCGGGGGACGAACCCTTGAACAGATAGCCGCAGGCGCCGGCGCGCAGGGCGTCGAACAGGTGGTCATCGTCGCGGGCGACGGTGAGCATGACGACGGCAGTGCCGGCGACGGCGGCCGAGATCTGCCGCGCCGCGACGATGCCGCTGCCGGGCATGTTGATGTCGAGCAGACAGACCCTGGGGATCGTGCCGTTCGCCATCGGAGGCAACTTCGGCGTGTGGCGCGAAGTGTTCGACCGGGTCGGCGGCTTCGAGAACGAGCACCCGGCGGCCAAGGCCGAGGACGCCGAGTTCTGCATTCGGGCCTGGGAGTTCGGCTACGAGGCCGGCTTCGCCCCGGGTGCGTTGATGATCAAGGCCCGCCGCCAGGATCTCGCCTCGACTATCGCCAATGGCACGGCTACGGCATGGGCACCATGTTCAACGTCTGCCGCTATCGCAATCGGGGACTGCCCCGGCGACTGGCTGCACAAGAGGTCCGGGTGGTCGGGTGGATGATCGTCCACTTACCCCGGATCCGGACGCCCGACGGGCGCCATCGGTGGCTGCGATGGGCGGCCGGACGGATCGGATGGATTGAGGGATACCTGCGGTTCCACCGGCTGCCGGTGGCCCCCCGACCCCCCGATGCTCGGCCGATGGTCTCGCCAACGGGCACCCGGCCGACCTGACTGTCATCGCACCTGCGTAGGGTTCGAGCTATGCAATCAGGTCGAGCCACACCTCTCTACGGACTCGATATCGAAACCGACACCACCATCGACGGGCTCGACCCATCGATTGGCCGGATCCTGGCGGTCGCCGTCGTGACCGCCGACGAGGCCACCGAAGCTCCCGAGGCCATCGCGGCCACCGAGGTCTTCGACGATGTCGACGAGGCCGAGCTGCTCGACCGGCTCGATCGCCGCCTCGCCGACTTGGCTCCGGGCGTGCTGGTCACCTGGAACGGGGCCCGCTTCGATTTGCCCTACCTGGCCACCCGTGCCGAGCGGCACGGCCTGCACCTCGGCCTCAGGTTGTGGCTCGACCCCGCGCTCTCGGGCCGCCACGAACCACTGCCCGGCCATCGAGGGGCCTACCGCGCCAGCTGGCACCACCACTACCATCTCGATGCCTATCGGCTTTACCAAGCCGACGTCGGTCCCGCCCTGCGGCTGCCGTGCTCGCTCAAGGTCGTGGCGTCGCTCGCCGGTCTGGCCCCGATCGAGGTCGACGCCTCGAAGGTGCACGAGCTCACGCCGGCCCAAATCGCGACCTATGTCCGCAGCGATGCCCGATGCACCGCCGTGCTCGCCCACCGCCGATGGGCCACGGCTCAATTCGCCGTCGACCGGACCTGAGGCGCGACCCATGGCCACCGACAAGACCCGTCTCACCGAGTTGGCCACCGCGGTCGGACTCGTGTGGCAACCTTCGCAGGCCTGGCCTGAGGGGCTCGAACAGCTCGAGGTTCCCGGCCTCGATGCTGCCGTCTGGCATCCGGCCGTACTGCCTGCCACCGCCGTCGGTTCACCCCACCGAGACCTGCTGCTGCGAGCCCTCGAGAACGGTCGGGCTTTCCGCGATCAGGTGCTCGGCGGACGGCGACCCGACCACGTCGAATGGCTCGGCGCCGCGCACTCGGTGTGGACCTCCGACATCCCGCGCGACCTGACCGTCGACGGCGTCTGGTTCATCCAGGCCAAATACGACTCGACCTGCGTGCTCAACACCTCGCCCGGCTCGCTGGTCGACGATCTGCTCGTCGATCACACCCGAGAAGCTCGTCACTCGTGGTACGACGAAGTGGCGCTCGACCAGCTGCAGCGGTACTACGACGTGGTTCGTTCCGGCCTCACCAATGTCGAACTACCGGCCGACGTTCGTGAGCTCGACCGAACCGCCAAAGCCGAGCTCAAATCCCGTATGCGGGCGCAGCCCGCCACCGACGCCGAGACGACGAACTACGGCCAGCTCTGCCGGGCGGTCTCGATCGAAACCACCCTGCGGTGGCGCCATCATCTCGACGGCGCCACCATGCCCCAACGCACCCAGATGTTGTTCCGGTTGCTTCGCCTGTCGGGCGGGCCGTACTGGCTGCTGGGCACGAAGGGCCAAGAGCCGATCCGGCTGCGGGTGACCGACACCCGCAGTTGGCGCCAGCGCTTCGAGCTCAAGCGCTTCAGCGTGCTCGACGCCCACGCCGGACAACCCCAGGTCGATTGGCGAGCCGAGGTGATCGACCGAGCCACTCGCGATCGGCACACCATCGACGGGTTCTGCGAGATTCGCTGGTCCCACGGCAAGCTACAGGGCAACCCCGAATGCAAGGTCCAGGTGACCACCCCACTCGACCAGGTTCCGGGCTACACGGCGATGGCTGACGATCCGCTCGCACGAGCGGGTTGAACGGTCTATTTCCTGCGAAGTCTCGTCGGTTCCTCCGCGGCACCGACGTCGCGATCCCTGCGATCGCCTGAATCCCTGCCGCACCTGCGGCCGCCTCAGGAGATCGCTCATGAAGACCAACCCGACCGTCCGACGGACCACCCGCACGCTCGACCGCACCCACCTCCGATCGCTGTTGAAGGGCATCGAGTCTGGTCTGCACCAGATCGGCCCCGGCCAGCCGCCCATCGCGGTCGCCGTCGAGGGCTCGGACATCGATGGGGTCGACGTCGCCGTACGCGACCTTTCTCATGTCGACGTGCTCGAAGCTCTGGCTGCCATCGTGGCCCCTGAGCAGTGGACGGCCTTCGGCGTCATCTGCGAAGGCAAGGCGATCCAGGCTCCCGGGGCCGAGCGGCAACGGGTGTGGGTCGCCATGCTGGTCGACCGAGAGGGCCACGCCGTGGCTGGACTACGGGCGGCCGACACCGGCTTCGTCTCGCTGCCCGATCAAACCCCGCTCGGTCGCATCCCCGACGGATGCCGACGGGTCCTCGGGCTCGGCACCGCACCACCCGACACCACCATCGACGAGTTCTGGACCATTTGGTGGGTCGACCGCCTGCTCACCAACGCGCTGAGTCGACCCGGTGGCCTCACTTGGTCCGAAGCACAGGGGTTGCATCCGGGCGCTACTCACCCCCAGCAGTCGGTCGACGCCGCCCGGCGAGCGGCGGCATCGGTCAGCTGGGAACAGTTCCGGCAGCTCTTCGCCCGCCAGTCCGGCAAGGTGCTGGGCGTCGAGCCCCACGTCGCCGCGTGGATGGACGATGGCATGTTCAGCCGCGAGGTCCTCGGTTCGCTCCCGTCCCTGGGATCGCTCCTGGCTGAGCTCGAGCCGGTGGTTCCGGATGCGGTGCTCGGCGCCGTCGAGCACACCCTGACGGGCTGGACCATGCTCTGACCGACCCGTAGCGAACCGACCGGTTGACAGGGCAGACACCCACTACCATCGGTGGATCCCACGGCGAGGCGCGGTGGGATCCCCTCACCCGCTTTCTGGAGGCCCCATGCGGACCACTCCCCCCCGAATCGTCGCGGTGCTCACTGCCGTGCTGATCATCACCGCCGCGGCCTCGTGTAGCAGCAGCAAGAGCAGCACCGCCGGCGGGACGGCGACGACCACCTGCCAGCCGGCCGGCCAGTTGCCGGAAAAGATCAAGTCAGCCGGCACTATGTCCGTCGCCACCGACGCCACGTATGCCCCCAACGAGTTCTTCGCCGAAGACGGCACCACCCTGCAGGGGATGGATATCGATTTGGCCAAGGCCATCGGGGACGCGCTGTGCATCAAGGTCGATATTCAGAACGTCGGGTTCGCCGACATCATCGCCGGCCTCGGCACGCGATACGACACGAGCCTGTCCTCGTTCACCGACTCCCAGGAGCGTGAGCAGACTCTCGACTTCGTTACCTACTTCAAGTCTGGTACCTCGTTCCTGGTGCAGACGGGCCAGAACCAGGACCTCACCTCGCTCGACGCCCTGTGCGGCAAGAAGGTTGGCGTCG
>JAYUBX010000012.1:0-1684 GCA_043740665.1 Candidatus Neomicrothrix sp. | reverse complement strand
GGTCTGGGGCGTGCCCACCTTCATGGCCGGCGGCCAAGCTGCATTCGTGCGATTGATGACCACGCCCGAAGGCGACACCGAGTTGGCCCGCCGCACCGTCGAGCGCATCGTCGACATGCTCACGGGCTGGCCCGAGCTGAACGAGTTCAAGCACACCAGCCTCGCCCATTGACCGGCTGACGTAGCCTGGCGGGGATGGCCACTGCCGCCGACGCCCCTCACGAATCCGACGCCCGCGCCCCGCGCCAACTGGCCGGCGGCGATCGGATGTCCGACCTCGAAGCGCTGCTCTGGAACGTCGACAAGGACCCCTACCTCAGCTCGAACTTCGGCAGCATCTCGATTCTCGAGTCCAGCCCCGACCTCGCCAAGTTCCGGCGCCGAATGCTGCAGGCGGTGGCCCGAATCCCCCGGCTGCACCAGCGGGTCGTGCCGGCACTCGGCCGGATGGCCCCGCCCGTGTGGCAGGACGACCCCGACTTCGACATCGACCGCCACGTGCGCCACCTGGCCCTGCCCAAGCCGGGCTCGATGCGCCAGTTGCTCGACCTGGCCACGCTGTTCGTGCAGGACCCACTCGACCGAACCCGTCCGCTGTGGGAGTTCGTCATCGTCGACGGGCTCACCGGCGGGCGGGCCGCGCTGGTGCAGAAGATGCACCACACCATCACCGACGGCGAAGGCGGCATCCGACTGTCCGAGCAGTTCATCGACGTCGTCCCCGACGCCCCCGATGTCGACGAGATCACCATCACGGCCGCCGCCGCTCCCCCCGGATCGCTGCTGACCACCGCCAGCGAGACGTTCCACCACGGGTGGCGTCGCACGCTGGGCATCGCCCACCGGTCGGTCGAGATCGGCGCCGGTAGCGTTCGCCACCCGAGCCGCATCGGCGAGATGGGCGTCGACGCGGTCGAGACCAGCCGCTCGGTGGTGCGCCAGCTCACCCTGACCGACCCTCACCACTCGCCGATCTGGCAGGCCCCCTCACTCGGCCGCCGGCTCGAGGTGCTCGACGTCGACCTGGACGACGCCCGCCGCGCCGCCAAAGCTCTCGGGGGCAGCCTCAATGATCTCTTCGTGACGGCGAGCGCGGCGGCCGCCGGCGCCTACCACCACGACGACGACGCCGACATCGCCGAACTGCGCATGGCGATGCCGGTCAGCACCCGTCAGGACCACTCGGCCGGCGGCAATCAATTCGTGCCGACTCGAGTGCTGATGCCCACTGGTGACCTCGACCCGGTGACCCGGTTCGGCTTGGTACACGAAGCGCTGCAGCGCACCAAACACGAACGAGCCATCGGCCTGGTGGCCGGACTCGCCGGCGTCGCCAACTTATTGCCGACGTCGGTCGTCGTCCGCCTGGCTCGTCAGCAGGCCGAGACCGTCGACTTCACCACGTCGAACGTGCGGGCCGCTCCGTTCGACCTCTACATCGCCGGTGCCCGGATGGAGGCGACCTACCCCGTCGGACCCTTGGCCGGGACTGCCTTCAACGTCACCATGATGTCGTATCGAGGTGGTCTGAATCTGGGCCTCCACGTCGACACCGGCATGGTGACCGACGCCGAGCGGCTCCGACGTCACTTTGAGGCATCGACCTCGCAACATATCAGGCAACCTAAGCGGCCACGCCGAAGCGCCAGCAATCACGGCCATTCGCGGCATTCAAACTGATGAG
>JAYUBX010000011.1:0-2707 GCA_043740665.1 Candidatus Neomicrothrix sp. | reverse complement strand
GGCAGCCGATGACCGGGGCCGGAATGTGGCGTTGGGCGGCCCGCTCGGCCCAGCGCTGGGTCGGTCGCTGTCGGCACTTCGTAGCGCCATTTCGAGCCGTCATGCGAGAGCGTGAAGTCGGCCGCAGGACGGAATCCGTACCGCCCGCCGCGGCGGAGGTGGCGACCCCCGCTCAACCGGTGGCGGGACCGGGAGCGGGGGCCGCCTCCGACACGCTATCGGGGAGATCCACCTATCCGACATCCGGGTGAGTCGGGCTGGCGTCGCCGGGGTCGCTCATCGGCAGTCCGGGTGAGTCCGGCGTCGAGTGTGGTGGCCGGACGGGTGGCGATAACGTCTGAGCCGGGCCGTCGTTCGGCCGAGATCGCCGTCATGAAGGGGGAGTCGCATGCATTACCGAAGCTTGGGTCGAACGGGGTTGCGGGTCAGTCCGATGTGTCTCGGGTCAATGATGTTCGGGGCGTGGGGCAACCCCGATCACGACGAGTCGATCGCGGTGATCCACGCCGCGCTCGATGCCGGCATCAACTTCATCGACACGGCCGACGTCTACTCGGCCGGCGAGTCCGAGGAGATCGTGGGCCAGGCCATCGCTGGTCGACGCGACGAGGTGGTGCTGGCCACCAAGTTCTATGCCCCGATGGGTTCGGGTCCCAACGACGGCGGTGCGTCGCGGCACTGGATCATCCGTGAGTGCGAGGCCAGCCTGCGCCGCCTCGGCACCGACCACATCGACCTCTACCAGATGCACCGGCCCGACCCGAAGGTCGACATCGACGAGACGCTGGCCGCCATGTCCGATCTGGTGCACCAGGGCAAGGTGCGTTACCTCGGCAGCTCGACCCACCCCGCCTCGGCCATCGTCGAGGCGCAGTGGGCGGCCGAGCGCCGGGGCCGCGAACGGTTCGTCTGTGAGCAGCCGCCGTACTCGATCCTGGTGCGCGGCATCGAGGCCGACGTGCTGCCGACGTGTCATCGCTACGGCATGGGCGTGATCCCGTGGAGCCCCCTGGCCGGTGGTTGGCTGTCGGGCAAGTGGCGCGTCGGCGGTGGCGATCTCACCAGCAATCGGGCTCAGCGGGTGCCCGACCGCTACGACCTCGACAAGCCCGAGAACCAGCAGAAGCTGGTCGCCGCCGACGCGCTCGGCCAACTGGCTGACGAGGCCGGCATCAGCCTGGTGCACCTGGCTCTGGCCTGGGTGATCAACAACCCGGCGGTCACGTCGGCGATCATCGGGCCGCGCACCATGGAACAATTCACCAGCCAGATCGGTGCGCTCGACGTGTCGCTCAGCGCCGATGTGCTGGACCGCATCGACGAGATCGTTCCGCCGGGCATCAACTTCACGTGGGCCGACGCGGGCTATACCCCACCGACCATTGCCGAGGCCCGCCTGCGCCGCCGGCCCTCTCGAAGCTGATCGAACTCGGCCGATCGAGGCGAAGAGGCCGTCAGTCGAAGAGGATGGCGACGGCCGTCTGGCTGGCCGTGGCCAGGTGGGTTCCGTCGGGGGCCCAAAGCTGGGCGGCGCCGTGGGCGTAGCCGCCGGAGGCGAAAGAGGGTTCGAGTTCGATGAGGATCCAGTCGGTCTCGGGTGCTGGCCCGAACCGAATGGCGTTGTCGAGGCTGGTGCCGCCCCCGGCCCGTCCGGCGGCGCGGGCGACCGCTGACGGCACCAGGTCGGCGATGAAACCCATTCCGCTGCGGCTCATGGATCGGCCTCGCATGCGGGCCCACAGCATCATGGCGGCGGGTGGCCCCGTCACCTCTCGCAGATCGACCAGGTCGAGCCAACCCTGGTTGCCTTGGGTGATGACGAACGGCACCCTGGGTCGCCACGTCGGCAGGTCGTCCGGGGGAGCGACGTCCGGCATGACGCCGACCTGCACATCGAGGCCACCGGCACGGGGCAGGCCGGACGCGCCGAGCGCAGCCAGCACCAGTCGATCGCCGACGGTGGCGGTCACTCGAACCTGCGAGGTGCGGTGGCCCTGGGCGACGACCTCGACCTGACAATCGATCCGTTCACCCACATCAGCGCTGGCGACGAACTGCACGGTCGCCCACAAGACGTCACGGTCCGTCTCACGCTCAATGACCGCGGTGATGGCCGCCAGACCCGTGCCGCCGTAGAGCTTGCCGTCGAATCGCGACAAGGACCGGCTCAGCTCGAACTGCCAGCGGCCGGGCCCCATCGGTGTGAGTCCCAGCCACTCGTCCGGTTCGTGCATCGGGTGATCCTACCGACGGCGCGGGGGATCGAGTTCGAGACCAGGCTCTAGGCCGGGCGTCGCGCCGCTTGTTGGGCGGCCCGCGCCGCAAAGGCCGCGGCCACGGCATCGGCACCGGTGCGGCCGGCGGTGCGGACGGCGTGATCGTCGCGGGTGGCCCGGGCCAGGATGAAGGCCCCTTCGAGCAGGCAGAACAACGACACCGAGAGCTGCCGGGCCTTGGGTTTGGTCAGCCCCGAACCGACGAAGTACTCGTCGAGGGCGGCGAGCCAACGTTCGAAGACGTCGGCGGTGGCGATGCGCAACGGCTCACTGGTGCTGGCGACCTCGAGGGCCACCGTGGCGATGGGGCAGGCGTCGACGTAGTTGGTGTCGCGAACGGTGTCGGCCGCAGCCTCGAAGAAGAGTCGAGTCGAGGCGACCGGGTCACCACCGGGTTCGAAGAACAGCTCGATGAGTTCGCCGTAGATCGC
>JAYUBX010000010.1:0-1729 GCA_043740665.1 Candidatus Neomicrothrix sp. | reverse complement strand
TCGAGCCTTGCCAGTATCCGGTGGAGAAGGACTCATGCGGGCTTCCTGTGCTCTCGGTTTTGGTAGCGGACGATCCGGCGCACCGCCAGGGCGATGGCGCCGCACAGCAGGATGGCCACGATGAAGTACGGCACCCACGAGAACTCGCCGACGAAGGTGTCCCCGGTCTCGGTCTGCAGGGCTCGCAGGGCACTCATGGCCAGGAAGAATCCACCCAGCGTCATGAGCAGCGATCCGCTCGCGCCCCATGCCACGTAGATGCCGAGCTTCTTGAGCGGCTCGATGGTCTCCTGCGTCGCATACGACCGCAGCAACTCCCAGAGCTCCTGGACGATCTCGGACACCGACTTCTGCTTGGCCACAGACATCCTTGCGGTCGGGTGCGACGGGATCAGCTTGAGGTGGGCATGGTGTATCCCGACGGCAGGGTAGGGCGCAAGCACCACCCTGGCCGAACTGGCTCGGTCCCGAGGGTTCGCTCGCTCAGTCCTGAGGGGCTGGTTCGTCGCCGTCGGTCTCGAGGGCGAGCCGTTGGCGCTGGTAGGTCTGCTCTTCGGCGAGCAGCACCGCCAACCGGTCGACCCGAGCCGACGCGGTCGGTACCTCGAGCAGGGCCTGTTGGTCGGCCGGACCCAAGGGGGCCACCGCGGCGATCTGATAGCTGGCCAGCACGGGGTCGTCGGCCAGTTCGATGGTGGCCGGGACGGCTGGCTCGCCCAGCTCGGCCCGCGTCGCCAGCACCCGTCGCAAGGATCGGATCACGTCGGTCAGTCGATCGGCGAGGTCGGCCGGTGGCTCGGGCTCGGGCCAGTCCTCGACCTCGGCCACGGGATAGGGGTCGTCAGGCAGCCACATCGAGACCCGGATACGACGGGTCCCGATGGTGCCGAGCGCCCACTGGCCGTCGTCGAGTGACGCCGCTTCGACGATGCGGGCGACGGTACCGACCGTCGTGCGGGTGTCTCCCCCGCCCACCTCCTGGCCGCGTTCGATCAGCACCACGCCGAATTCCTGATCGCCGTCGAGGCAGACCTGGACCAGCTCGCGATAGCGAGGCTCGAACACGTGGAGCGGCAGATAAACGCTCGGCAGCAGCACGTTGCCGAGGGGGAACATGGGCAGCCGAGCCATCACGGACCCGGCGGGGTCGGGCCGAGCTGATCGATGGCGATGCCGGCGCCGTCCTGGGCCAGGGCGACCCCGAGTTGATCGCCGAGTGTCTGGCTCGACGCCAGCGTGCCGTTGATCACGAAGGCGAAAGTCAGGTCCTGGCCCGATGCCGCCGTGGCGAAGCCGGCCAGTGCGCCGACGTCGTTGAGGGTGCCGGTCTTGGCCCGGATCTTGCCCTCCGCGGCGGTGCCCCGCATCCGCTTGCGCAGGGTGCCGCTCTTGCCGGCCACCGGCAGATCATCGGCCAGCGCCGAGTGGGCACCCTGGTGATCGAGGGCGGCGACCAGCAGGTCACACGTCACGCGGTTGCCCAGATCGAGCCCAGATCCGTCGATCGTCACCGATCCCTGCGTCGGAAGTCCCAGCGTCGCCAACGTGTCCTGCACGACCTGGGCTCCGCCGGCGGTGGTGCCGGGTGAGCCGTTCAGGGTGCCGAGATCCTTGGCCAACACCTCGGCCGTGGTGTTGTCGCTGCGCTGCAGCATCTCCTTGGCGTTCACCGACATGGGCTTCGAGTCGAGCTTGGCCACTGTGGTGGCTCCCGAGGGAGCGGTGCCGG
>JAYUBX010000009.1:0-1677 GCA_043740665.1 Candidatus Neomicrothrix sp. | reverse complement strand
TTGTCTTATCCTTAGGGCCGCCCCCCTCCCAGTCAGACAGACCCCACCGGGACCCCCCTCCTGGCGACGATAGCAGAACTCGGGCCTTCAAACTATATTAATGAATTCTACTAGCTTACTTAGATTCTTTGTTCGAGCACACCATATGATTACAGCTTATTTTCGACGTTGATGCGATGTGGCCTCTACCGCATCCCGGGAAGGACCCCGTTGCTGGCTCCGCGGTTTGGGTCGAGGAACTGACACCCCGGTCGGTTACGGTCCGGCCGCTTGGCTGGCCGGGGAACCCCAAATCGGCATCAGCCTGGATCGGTACACACGACGAGGGTGGTGCCCTTGCGAGCTCAAGAAGGGTATGTCGGCTCGGCCGCGCGCGGACGGCTGATCCAGTCGCGCGGACACCAGACGAAGTCGCGAAAATAGTTTGCCTCGAGGTGTCTACCCCAAGCCCCTTTCGGTGCTTACACGAGTAGGAGAGCAACTCACGGAAGGCCTAGACATGTCTGACATCCCTGCCAAGGCGGGTTCACCTCGCGGAACACGCCCGATCCGAGATGACGAGCTCGCGCTGCGCCCGCTACTGGGCGTCGTCGAAGTCGCCATGATCCTCGGCGTCCCCAAGGCCACCCTGTACCGATGGCATTCCGTCAGCACTTCAAGCACACAGGTTGGACCGCGGGCTTTCCGGGTGGGCCGGTACCTCCGATACTCGTTGGATGACCTACGGGCATACATCAACGAGTTGCGAGGCAGTGCCTCCTGACCGACGGAGGAAACCGTGAGTGTTTCGAAGCGGGGCAACGTCTATCGAGCGCGGGTGTACCTAGCAAATGGGAAACAGCGATCCAAGACATTCCAGCTCAAGTCCCAAGCGAAGCAGTGGGAGGCTGACCAGCTGGCGGCGCTCGCCACGGGTACTTTCGTCGATCCCAAGGCCGGCCGCGCGACGTTCACGAACTATTACCAGGACTGGGCCAAGCGTCAGGTGTGGGAGTCCAACACGGTCAGGGCGATGAACCTGGCTGCGAGATCGGTTCCGTTTGCCGACCTGCCGCTTGGCCGCATCAGGCGATCGAATGTCGAGCAGTGGGTCAAGGCTATGGTGGTCGCCGACCTCGCCGCCGGGACGATCAAGACCCGGTTCAACAACGTGCGCTCGGTGTTTCGGGCCGCCGTCCGTGACCGGCTGATCCCCCGCGACCCATCAGAAGGGGTAGCCATCCCACGACAACGGCGGCGCGAGGCCGCCATGCGGCTGCCGACACACCAACAGGTCGAGGCGCTGATGTTGGCGGCGGACCCTTCGTTCAAGACGTTCATCGCTCTCGCTGCGTTCGCCGGTCTCCGTCTCGGCGAGGCCGCAGCGATCCAGGTCGGCGACATCGACTTCCTGCGCAAGAAGCTGGCTGTGGTGCGACAGGTCCAGCGAGCCGACCAGGGCAGAGTGGAGCTGAGGCCTCCCAAGTGCGGCAGCGAGCGAACCGTGTTCCTCGCACCGGCGCTGGTCGAACTGCTGGCCCGCCACATCGCCTCCAATGGCGTTGAGCCCGAGCCCACGTCGTGGATCTTCCGCGGCGATGGGGAAGGTCCGCCACACCAGAACACGATTGGCCACCGCTGGCGCAGGACGCTCAAGCGAGCCGGCGTCAGCGGGGTCAGGCTCCACGACCTTCGGCA
>JAYUBX010000008.1:0-1717 GCA_043740665.1 Candidatus Neomicrothrix sp. | reverse complement strand
CGGATGTAGTCGATGATGTGGGCCGCTTCGCCGTCGCCCGCGGTCAGGTCGGTGTCGCTCAGCACACCCGCCGCCCACGTGAAGCCGTGGAAGGCCGAGATCTCGATGAGCAGCAGACCGATCATGCGGCCGACGACCATCTCGGCGAGGAAGTCGATGCCGTCGGGCAGGGTGCGAGCGGCGATGGCCTCGTCGCGCAGGCGGGCCAGCTCGGCACCGGATTTGGGCCCGTTGTTTATGCCCATGCGGGCCAGCATCTTGGCCGTCTGATCGTCGGTGACGGGGTTCTCGAAGGCGATGTCACGGGCCGCGAACCACATCAGGTTGTGGCCGGCCTCGTCCTCGAAGCCGGCTTCGTCGCGAGCGTGGGCCTCGAACAGGCCGGTGCCGATGTGGGCGATGGCGGTGCCCGTGATGTCGTCGTCGAACGTGGCTTTGAAGTCGGGGATGGGCAGCATCCGCAGCAGGCTGCCGAACCCCTCGACGGTGCCGATGCGGGTGAGCGCGGCGACCGTCGGGTCGGTGATGCCGTGACCGATCAGGAACTTCGATTGTTCGATGGTCGGAAAGTTCTGGGGCCACGACTCGAGCGGGATGTCCAATATCGGGGTGGCGAACTGCTCGACGCGTTGGGCCTCCCAGGCGTCGATGGCTGGCCAGCGGTTGGCGGTGCGGGGCGACACGTAGTCGCCGTTCTCGTCGAACCCCCCATGGCAGTGCACGCCGTTGGCGATGAGCGGCTCGGCGTAGACGTGGTCGGCCAGCAACTCGGTCTCGGTGAACTCCACCTGCATGGTCGTCATGCCAACCCCCTAGAGATGCGGCGCGGATGCGGCCGGATGCCCCATCGGTCCGTCGACTCGAACTGTAAACGTTTGCGTATACACCTGGCAAGGGGGATCATGGACAGGTGACCGAGAACACCACCCGCCGCCTGATGCAGCGAGACGAGCGCCAAGCGCAGATCTTGCAGGCGGCGGCGACCGCGTTCGCTCGGGGCGGGTACGTGGCGACGTCGATGGACGATGTCGCCGTCGAGGCCGGCATCACCCGGCTCATCGTCTACCGCCACTTCGACTCGAAGGAAGACCTGTACCGGGCCGTGCTCACCAAGGTCACCGATCAGTTGGCTGAGCGGTGGCAACAGGGCATGGCCGCCGAGGATCGCCACGGCATGGTGTTTCGGATGCTGCTGTCGGTGGCCCGCGAGCAGCCTGACGGGTTCTACCTGCTGTTCGAGCACGCCGCCCGTGAGCCGCAGTTCGCCGGCTTCGCCGAGGACGTGCGCACGATCCAGGTCGACCTGGCCGACCAGTTGGTCGGCGAGACCATCCCCGACCAGTCGTTTCGGGCCTGGGTCACCCGCACCATCGTGGGCTACCTGGTCGACAGCGTCCTGGCCTGGCTCGAAGTCGGCGATCCCGCCCGCGACGACGAGTTCGTCGAGCAGGCCACCGCCGGCCTGATCGCCATGTACCTCGCCTGGGTCCCGCTCCCCGCGGTTTCTCTCGGGGATGCGTAGATCCAGGTCGGAAACCGACCTGGATCTACGCCGGAGTGAGGATCAGTTCTCGAGGGGCTTGAGTTCGGTGGCGATGCGCTCGAGCTCGGCCGACCAGCCGTCGGCGGCCGGCTCGCTCAGCGGCAGCAGCACGAACTTGGATGCGCCGGCGGCGATCATCTTCTCGATGGTGACACGCACGGCGGGCAGCCCGAC
>JAYUBX010000007.1:0-8617 GCA_043740665.1 Candidatus Neomicrothrix sp. | reverse complement strand
TGGATGCTCATGAGCGCCTGCGCCAGCAGACCGTCGAGTTTGCGGTCCCAGTGGACGTGGCTGCCCAGCCCGACCGGCAGCCCGTAGCCCAACACTTCGACGATGCCGCCCAGCGAGTCGCCATCGGCGGCCGCGGCCTTGATGCCGGCGATCATGGCCGCTTCGCTGGCCGGGTCGAAGCAGCGGACGGCCGACTCGTCGACCGTGTCGAGATCGGTGGGCTCGGGTCGGCGCCCGGCGTCGGATCGCACCGCGCCGAGTTGCACGACATGCGAGATCACCTCGGCTCCGATGGCGGCGAGCAGCACCTTGGCGACGGCCCCGGCGGCGACGCGGGCAGCCGTCTCGCGGGCCGACGCTCGTTCGAGCACGTCGCGGGCATCGACGAAGTCGTACTTCTGCATGCCGGCCAAGTCGGCATGACCGGGGCGCGGCGTGGTCAGGGGTTTGGCGGTGCGCCCGGGTGCCGTCGACATCTCGTCAGACCACTTGCCCCGCGCCCATTCGCTGTTGCCGATCTCGATGGCGACCGGTGAGCCCAGCGTGCGGCCGTGGCGGATACCGCCCAGGATCGTGACTTCGTCCTGCTCGAAGCGCATCCGCGGCCCCCGCCCATAGCCCAGTCGGCGCCGGGCCAGCTCAGCCTGGATCTCCTCGACGGTGACCGGCAGGCCCGAGGGCAAACCCTCGAGCACCACGACCAGAGCCCGACCATGAGATTCGCCGGCAGTAAGGAAGCGGAGCATCCGATCAATGTAGTTCCGGGCCCTTGCCGCCCCGAAGCCGGTTGCCGCGAACGGGTCTAGAAGGACAGCACCACGGTGGTGAGGTGCGGGGCCAGCAGCACGACGGTCAGACACCCGAAGGCCAGGAATGGGCCGAAGGGGATGTGGCGACTCTTGCCCCGGCGCACCAGCAACACGATGCCGAGCATCGAACCGGTCAGGAAGCCGACCAACATGCACCACAGCACGAGGACCCCGACCCCCGTGTAGTCCGTCGCCAGCCACCCGGCGTACAGGCCCATGACCAAGGCCAGCTTCACGTCGCCGAAGCCCATGCCATTGGGTGAGATCAGGTGCACGATCAGCAGGAAACCGAAGTAGATGCCGGCCCCCGCGGCGGCGTACTGGATGCGTCCCGGCTGACCCTCGCGCAGCGACTCGACCACGACCACCACCAGTGAGGCCGCCAACGTCGGCAACACGATGCGATCGGGCAGCCGGTAGCAGTTGATGTCGATCACCGAGACGGTGACCAACATGGCGGTGAGCAGCAGGAACCCGCCGATCAGTAGCGCCGGCGCGTGCTCGAAACGGATGCCCATGCAGGTGAAGCCGATCAGCATGGCGATCTGCACGAACAGGTACCAGCCCCGCAGGCGCGGTGCGGGCAGAGGTCGCAACGGCACGTGCTCGGGGACGCGATCGATCAGGACGCCGCCGAACCAGCCCACCGGCAGCGACAGCAGGGCGCAGAGAATGGGGACGACGTTCACGGTCGCAGACCGTACCGGCCGCGGTCGTGAACGCCGGACCCGGAGACGATCAGCCGTTCACCGAGCCGAGGAACTTCAACAGCAGGCCTCGGTTGATGGGCTCCTCGTCGTCGTCGACATCGGCGAGGGCCGCTTCACGCTCTTCTTCGGTCGTGGCCTTGGCCGCCGCCGCCACCGCTCGGGCGGCCTTCGGGCTCAGGTTGGCCAGCTGACGGGCGATCTCGGCCGCGTCGGTCAGGTCGTCTTCGTCGGTCTGCGGCGCCGGCGCCGCGTGAGCCGGCGTGGGGGGCGTCTCGGTCAGCGACGCACCGAAGCTCGGCGGTTCGATCACGAGGGCACCAGGATCGAACGATCCGCTGTCGGACGGCGGGTCGTCCACCACCGTGAGGAACGGTGCCTCAGCTGGCGCGTCCACTGGTTCGAACGAGGCCGGTTCGAACGCCGGCGGTTCGAACGAGGTGTCCGGAGCGCTGCCGGCCAGGGCGTGGGCCCCATCCGGCGCGGCGCCCAACGAGGTCAACCCGAGTTCGAGCAATTCCTTGACGGTGCGCGAAGCCGGCAGTTCTCCCAGGCCGAGGCGATCGCCCAGACCGCCCACGGTGATGCCGCCGCCGACGGCTACGACCTGGCCCCACCGGGCCCGGTCGATAGTGATCTCGGCGCCCGGCAGTTCGGGGGCCAACGAAACCCAGGCGGCCAGTGACGGCACGACCGCTTCGATGGTCTTCCACTCCTCGAGCATGGCCTCGGCCGAGGTGAGGGTGTCCTCGACACCGGACGAATCACCCCCCTCGGGGGCTGAGGCATCGGCGTCGAAGACGAACTCGCCTTCCTTGAACCGAAGCAGCTCGAAGACCACCTCGCTGGCGCCGTCCGCCATCGGCGCATGGGTCGCCTCGCTGCTGACGATCTCGCCGTCGGCCAGCCAGACGCTTCCCGACCCTTGACGACCGGTCAGCCGTAGCCGTCCGGTCTTCCTGGTCGACGCCAACAGGCGCAGAACGTCGGGAAGGGCAAAAGTCTCGAGCGTGCCCTGAAGAGCCACGGTTACCTCCGAGAAGGGAATGGACCGACATCCATCGGCAGCGAACTATCGGGAATGGAGGGGTTTTTCAGTATCGGTACCGCCAGAGATGAATCTAGTGCCGAGTCCGTTCCAACGCGGCCCGAGCGGCTGCCGTCATGGCCGCCACCGGAGCGGGCTCCGCGGTCCAGAGCTCGAAGGCCACCGCGCCCTGACGAACCAGCATGCCGACGCCGTCCAGCACCGCGGCGCCCCGAGCGGCTGCCGCCTGCAGGAGCGGGGTCGAGACCGGGTGGTACACCAGGTCAGCCACCAGTTGACCGGCGACGAGCAGGTGAGGATCGATCGGACAGCCCTCGCCACCCATGCCCACCGAGGTGGCGTTGACGACCAGCGCGGCATCAGCGGCGTCGTCGACGGTACCCATCCGGCCGGCCGCTCCCGCCAGCCGGGCGGTGGCGGCCGCCCGCTCGGGCGTGCGATTGACGACGATGACCTCGGACGCTCCCGCCTCGGCCAGGGCCAGAACCACCGCCCGGGCTGCGCCACCCGCGCCCAGAACGACGCAACGCTGGCCCGCAGGATCGAAGCCAGCGTCACCGATCAGCGACGCCACGAAGCCGGCACCATCGGTGTTGTGGCCCATCAGACGGTCGCCGTCGCGCGCCACGCAGTTGACCGCGCCCAGCACCTGCGCCGCGTCCGACAAGTCGTCGACCAGCCGGGCCGCGTCGGTCTTGTGGGGCATGGTGACCGACAGCCCGGCCAGACCGAGGACTCGAACGGCGTCGAGTGCCGCCGCCGTGGCATCGCCCGGTACCTCGAAGGCCAGGAACGCCCAATCGAGCCCGACTTCGGCGAAGGCGGCGTTGAAGATGGTCGGCGACAGCGAGTGACGAATCGGGTCGCCGATCACGGCTGCCAAACGGGTGTGGCCCGACAGTGGGGGCATCAATCGGCCAATGGCCGGCTCATGGTCCGAGCAGCCCTTGCTGCTGGGCCCGCTTCTTGGCCTTGAGGAAGTCGTTGTAGTCCGCGGTGAAGTAGTGGGCGCCGTTCTTGTCGGCCAGGACGTAGTAGAGCCAGTCTCCCGGCGCGGGGTTCAGCGCGGCGGCGAGCGACGCCTTGCCCGCCCCGCCGATCGGGGTCGGCGGCAGCCCCGGATTCAGCCGAGTGTTGTAGGGCGAGTCGACCCTCAGTTGGCTGGCGGTCAGCGAAACCACCCGCTGTTGCAGTGCGTATTCGACGGTGGCGTCGAGACCGAGCGGCATCCCGGCGGCCAGTCGGTTGTAGAGCACCCGAGCAATCTTGGGACGGTCCTCGGGCAGCTTCGCTTCGAGTTCAACCATCGACGCGATCTTGATGACGTCATAGGGCGACACGCCGATCTTGGCCCGGGCCTGATCGAGGCCGACGCCGTCGGCCACCTGATCGAACTTGGTGACCATCTGCTGCACCAGCTTCTGCTCATCGACCTCGTCGCCCTTCTCGACTTCGTAGGTCGCGGGAAAGAGCATCCCCTCGAGGCTGGTGACACCGTCGGGCTGGTACTTCGACCGCACCGTGGTCAGGGCGGTATCGAGCTCGGCCGCATTCATCTCGGGGAACGTCAACAGGATCTTGGCCTTGACCTCGCTCAGCCACAACCCCTCTTGAATCACGATCGGCCGGGTGACCGGAGGCAGCGGACCCTTCCGCAGCCGATTGATGACGTTGTCCATCGAATCGTTGCGATACAGCCCGTCATAGTCACCCGCCTTGAACGGACCCGCTCCCTTGAACTTGACGTAGTACTGGAAGACGCCGGCGTTGGTGATGATCCCCTGGTTCTCGAGCAGGGTGCCGATCTGAGCGGTCGACGACCCGGTGGGCACGGTCAGCACGACCGCGTCGCCGGGTGCACCCGACGGGTTGACCTGGCGTAGGGCCCACCATCCGCCCACGGCGACGACGACCATGATGATGCCGAGCGCGGTGCCGACCAGGTAGAGGGTCCGACGGAGCGCGCTGCGCTCGGGGGGCAGGTAGACGTAGTCCGCGGGCGACCCAGCATCGGATTCGGCATCGGCATCGTCGTCGGTGTGCAGATCAGTCACGCCGTGCTCATTCGGGGAGGAGGGGATCGGGACCCGGGGATCGGGGCCGACCATCGAGCCAGGCCTGCAACATGACCGCGGCGGCGACCTTGTCGATGATCCGGCGGCGGGCATCGGCCTTCATGTTGCGTGCCATCAGGCTGCGGTCGGCCGTGACCGTCGTGAATCGCTCATCGTAGAGGTCGACCGGCAGCCCAGTGGTGGCAGCCAGCCGTTCGGACTCGGCCACCGCCGCCGTCGCCGCCCGGCCCATCGAGCCGTCGAGCGAGAGCGGCAACCCCACGACGATGCGTTCGGCCTCGACTTCGGCCGCGAGCGCGAGCAGGCGCCGATGGTCGACCGACTCGTCGCCCGACCGCGCCACGACTTCGTACGGCGAAGCCAACACCCCGCCGCTGTCACTGACCGCCACCCCGATTCGCCGCGAACCAAGATCGATCCCGATCACCCGCATCGCGGGGCTCCGAGCTCAGTCAACCGCGGGGATTCCCGCGGCGGCACGCACCAGGGCCAAGGCATGATCGAGAGCCGCCGGGTCCTTGCCGCCAGCGACGGCCAACTCGGCGTTCTTGCCGGTGCCGCCCTTGACGGCGCGGGCCGCGTCGGTGATCAGCTCCGAGGCGTGCAGCCCGCTGTCGGCCCGCACCGCGGCGACGATGGCAGCGCCGCCGCCGGTCGGGGCTCCAGCCAGCACGACACCCCGGATGCCGGGCTGATCGCGCACGGCCAGCGTGAGCTCACGCAGGTCGTCACGATCCATGTCGTCGACCCGGGCCACGACGATGCCGTCGACGGCCGCCTCGACCAGACCAGCCGCTTGCCCTCGGGCGGACTGCCGGCGCAGGTCGCGGGCCTCATCGCGGAGCTCCTTGATCTCGGCCACGCGTCGTTCGACGGCGTCGACGACTTCGTCGTCGGCCACGCCGAGCACGTCGGCGACCTGGCTCAGCCGGGCCTCATCCCGACGCAGCCGCTGAATCGGACCGAAGCCGGTCACCGCCTCGATGCGACGCAGGTTCGACCCGATCGAGCCCTCGCTGATGATCTTGACCAGGCCGATGTCGCCCGTCGCCCGCACGTGGGTGCCGCCGCACAACTCGGTCGAATGCGAGCCCGCCTCGAGTACCCGGACGATGTCGCCGTACTTGTCGCCGAAGAAGGCGATGGCCCCCAACTGCTCGGCGAAGTCCTTGGTCGTCTCGAAGTGTCGCACCGGCTCGTTGTCGAGAATGGCTTGATTGGCGAGGTCTTCGATACGCATCAGTTCGTCGGCGGTCACCGCCTCGTAGTGACTGAAGTCGAATCGCAGACGATCGGGGTCGACCAACGAGCCCTGCTGCTTGACGTGCTCGCCGAGCACGTCGCGCAAGGCCCAATGCAGCAGGTGGGTTGCGGTGTGATTGCGGCGGATGGCGTCGCGGCGGGCGACGTTGATGGCGGCGACGACGTCGGTGCCCGGAACGATCTCGCCGCCGACGAGGCGCACCAGGTGGCGATGCAAGCCGGGCACGGCGTAGCGCGTATCGATGACCTCGGCGACGCCCGTGTCGCTGGTGATCATCCCCGTGTCGCCGACCTGCCCGCCGCTCTCGGCGTAGAACGGCGACCGATCGAGCACCACCGAGAGCCTGTCGCCGTCAGCGTCGGCGATGACGGCCAGCACCCGCGCCTTGCTCTCGAACTCGTCGCGGCCGGTGAACTCGGTGGGGCCGAACTGCTCAGCCAGGTTCTGGTAGTCGTCGAGATCGGCGGCGACGCCGCCGGTGCGCCGAGCATCCTTGGCTCGGCGCTTCTGCTCGGCCATCTCAGTGGCGAAACCCGACTCGTCGACGTCGATGCCCCGCTCGAGGGCGATCTCGCGGGTGAGCTCGAGCGGGAACCCATGGGTGTCGTGCAGCAGAAACGCGGTCGGCCCCGACAGTCGGGCGCCGTCGGCAACCGCATCGAGCTCGCTTTCGAGAATGGCGGTTCCCTGCTTCAGCGTCTGACGGAAGCGTTCCTCTTCGCGGCCGACGACGTTGCGCACGAAGTCGTGATTCTTGACCAGATCGGGGTAGGCCTCGCCCATGACCTCGACGGTGGTGTCGACGAGAGCCGGCGTCACCAACTGCTCGACGTCGAGCAGATAGGCGTGACGAACCGCCCGCCGGATAATGCGGCGCAGCACGTAGCCGCGCCCCTCGTTCGAGGGAAACACGCCATCGCTCACCAGAAAGCTCATGGTGCGGGCGTGCTCGGCCAGGATGCGCAGCGACACATCGTTGGCCTCGGACCGGCCGAGGGGCCGGCCGGTGACCGACTGGGCGGCCTCGACCAGCGGGGCCATGACGTCGATCTCCCAAACCGAATCCTTGCCCTGCAACACCCCGAGGATGCGTTCGAGGCCGGCGCCGGTGTCGATGTTCTTACGCGGCAACTCGTGATCGGCACCGTCGATGTCGCGGTTGTACTGCATGAACACCAGGTTCCAGATCTCGAGGAACCGCTCGTCGCTGCCGTGAGCCGGACCACCCTCGGCGCCGTAGCGAGCGCCCAGGTCGACGAAGATCTCTGAGTTGGGTCCGCACGGGCCGGGCGGGCCACCGGGCGGCCCCCACCAGTTGCCGGCCAGTCGCTGGATGCGGTCGGGCCGCACGCCGGCCTGCTCGATCCAGAGTTGCTCGGCCTCGTCGTCGTCGGAATGGACGGTGATCCAGAGCAGTTCTGGATCGATGCCGAACAGGTTGGTGACCATGTCCCACGCCATGGGGATCGCTTCGGACTTGAAATAGTCCCCGAAGCTGAAATTGCCCAGCATCTCGAAGAAGCTCAGGTGGCTGTTGTCGCGCCCGACCTCCTCGAGATCGTCATCCTTGCCGTTGACCCGCACGCACTTCTGCACGGTCGTGGCCCGGGCGTAGGGCGCCGCTTCCTCGCCCAGGAAGTACGGCTTGAACGGCACCATGCCCGCCACCGTGAACAGCAGGTCAGGGTCGTGCGGGATCAGGCTGGCCGACGGAACGACCGTATGCCCGCGTTCGGCGAAGAACCCGAGGAAGGCGCGGCGGAGCTCGTTGGCAGTCATGGCGTTCATGGCGGAGCCAGCCTACTGAGTGCGGCGACGCCCGAACTCGGTCGGACGAGCGTCGAGGTCGGCCACGATGCGGGCCTCGGCGGCGGCCATCGCCTCGCGACCCTCGGCGAGGGCTTCGCGCATCGAGGTTCCGACGGTCCCGCCGGCCGACCGGACCCCACTGCCAACCGTGCGCGCCGCACCGACCAGCGTGTCGGCCACCCGGTCGGGAGCCAGGCGACCTCGCGCTTCACGAAGTCGGACGTAGCCGTAGACCGACGCGCCCGCGCCGGTGACGGCTCCGACGCTGAACCACACAACCCGTTTGAACATCAGCTCGACGCCTTGGCCGAATCGGTCATGCGGCCCGCCCGGTCAGTCGACGGGCGCCGCGTCCCACCCCGCGCCCGAAAGCGACCACGCGGATCACCGGCGCACGGAACGCCAGGTAGCCGAGCCGAGACGCCGAGTCGACCGTCGCCGAAATCGATTCGGCCGCGTCGAGCAGGCCATCGACGCGGTCGACCTCGGCCTCGGCCCGCACCACGGTGTCTCGCAGTTCGCCCAAGAGCGGCACCGCCTCGACCCGCAGGGCGGCCAGCGTCTCGCGGGCGTCGCCGAGGGTGCGCCGCAGCGACTGCACCAGGAGGGCCAATGCGACGATCGCCAGGATCATCACGACCGAAAGCACGACCGCAGCCAGATCGCCGGCGGTCACGGCGAACGGTCCGCTCGATGCTCGTCCATCTGTCGGGCGACCGCGGCCTCGGCTCCGTGCGGTGACGGCTCGTAGTAGACCCGCCCCTCGAGCTCGGCCGGACGGTACTGCTGGTCGACCCACCCGTCGGGATGATCGTGCGGGTAGTCGTACCCCGTGCCGTGCCCCAGGCTCTTGGCCCCTTGATAGTGCGCATCGCGCAGGTGATTGGGCACTTCGCCGGCGCCCC
>JAYUBX010000006.1:0-1940 GCA_043740665.1 Candidatus Neomicrothrix sp. | reverse complement strand
GGCGGGATCGACATCACCAGCAACGGGTCGATCCCGATCCTCGAGCAGAACCAGGTGCCGATGATCGGCGGGGTGCCGGTGAACAACGACGAGATGCAGAGCCCGATCTCGTTCCAGTTCAGCGGCGGCTCACCGGGGGCCATGGTGGCCTTCGCCGACTACGCGGCGAAGACCCAGGGGGCCAAAAAGGTCGTCGTGATCTACGGCGACTATTCCTCCATCAAGTCGGCGGCCGTCGACTACGGCGTGGCCGAACTCAACCGGCTCGGCGTCAACGACGTGACCCCGATCGCCTACCCGATCACCAGCACCGATTTTCTGCCGGTGCTCACCCGGGCCCAGGAAGTCAACCCGGACGCCATCATCCTCTCGGCCGCCGACGCCGCCTGCGCGCCGGCCATGAAGACGGCCAAGGATCTGGGCATCACCGCCACCATGTACCTGGTCGGCGCCTGCGCCGCGCCCACCATCGCCGACGAGATCGGTGAGGACGCCGTCGCCGGCCGCATCTTCAACATCGAGGGCCCCATCACCACCAACGGCGACAACGTCGACGGCCAGATCTACGCTGCGGCTGTCGCCAAGTACGGGGACCCGGCCCTGCCCGCGGCCAGCGCCGGCACCGTCAGCTTTCGCAGCGTCATGAACATCTACGGCCTGATGAAGGAACTCGGCCCGGACAACATCTCGTCGGCCTCGCTGCTGGCGGCGTTGCGCGGCGCCGTCGATCGGCCGAGCTTCAACGGCCACCCGTACACGTGCGACGGCAAGCAGGTGCCGAACCTGCCGTCACTGTGCGCTCCTCAGCAGATCCTCGTCGTGCACGAGAACGCCACCCTCCGCCAGCTCACCGACTGGATCGATGTGCCGGCCCTGCTCGCCGAATCTTCGCACTAGTCGCCCATGACCTACATCCAGTACCTGCTGCTCGGGCTCGGATCCGGGGCGGTCATCGCCGCCCTCGCCCTCGGCGTGCTGCTGACCTATCGAGCGTCGGGCGTCGTCAACTTCGCCCATGCCGCCCTCGGCATGTATCTCGCCTACACCTACCTCGGGCTGCGTCAGCGCGGCGTGCTGCTGATCCCGATCCTGGGCCTGCCGGGATCGGTGCAGATCTTCCCCAGCGACGTGAAGCCGACGTGGGCCACCGCGCTGGCGATCTCGATGGTGATGGCTGCCCTCATCGGGTTCACCGTCTACTGGTTGGTCTTCCGGCCGTTGCGCCATGCACCGTCGGTGGCCAAGGTCGCCGCCAGCCTCGGCCTCTTCCTCTACCTGCTCGGCATCACCAACCAGCGGCTCGGTAGCCAGGGTGCGGCCCTGGCCAAACCGAAGCCGATCCTACCGTCCGATGTGATCGACCTCGTGGGGGTCAAGGTTCCGGTCGACCGGCTGTGGCTGCTGGGGCTGGTCGTGCTGGCGACGATCGTGCTGGCCACGGTGTTTCGCTTCACCCGATTCGGCCTGGCCACGAGGGCGGCCGCCGAGAGTGAGAAGGGTGCCGTGCTGCTCGGCATCTCACCCGACCGGCTGGCGGCAGTCAACTGGATGATCGCGTCGATGCTGGCCGGCGCGGCGGTGATCCTGATCGCGCCGATCGCCGGACTCGACCCCGGCATCACCAGCCTGCTCATCGTCCCTGCCTTGGCCGCGGCCCTGCTGGGAGGGTTTCGTTCGTTCACCCTCACCACCCTTGCCGGCCTCGGCATCGGCATGGCCCAGTCGGAGATCCTGAACCTGCGCACCAGCTTTCACTGGATCCCCGATCTCGACTGGCAGGCCGGTCTGCCCCTGGTGATCATCGTCGTGATCATGGCGGTGCGGGGCGAGCGGATCCCGTCGCGAGGCACGCTGCGAGAAAGCCGGTTCCCCGCGTCGCCCACCCCTCGCCACGTCGGGTGGTGGGCCTTCGGCGGATCGGTCGTCGTCCTGGCTGCGCT
>JAYUBX010000005.1:0-9193 GCA_043740665.1 Candidatus Neomicrothrix sp. | reverse complement strand
GAACCATCCTCGACGCAGTCCTGGCCGACGGCATCGCCGTGGCGCTCGTCGTGGTCGATCGCCCGTGCGCCGCTACCGCCGTCGCCGATCGTCGCGGGGTGTCGTGGCGGCTCATCGAGCGCACCCGCTATGACGCCGAGTTCGACCGCGTCGCCTACACCGATCAGATCGTCGACGTCCTCGAGGCGGTCGACGCCGAGTTGGTCGTGATGGCCGGTTTCGGCACGATCCTGGCCCGGCCGATCTTCGATCGATTCGCGGGCCACATCATCAACACACACCCGGCTCTGCTGCCGTCGTTTCCGGGGTGGCACGGGGTGGCCGACGCGCTGGCCTACGGGGTCAAGGTGACCGGCTGCACGGTCCACGTGGCGACCGAAGCAGTCGATGCCGGGCCGATCCTGGCCCAGCAGGCGGTGGTGGTCGAAGCCGACGACACCGTCGAGTCGTTGCACGAACGCATCAAGGCCGTCGAGCGACGGCTCTACATCCAGACCATCCACGAGATCCTCGAACGCGGGAGTGTGCAATGAGAGCCCTGCTCTCGGTCTACGACAAGACCGGCATCGTCGAGTTGGCCCAGCAGTTGCACGAGTTGGGCATCGACCTGGTGTCGAGCGGCGGCACCGCCGCGGCCATCAGCGAGGCGGGGGTGCCGGTCACCGATGTGGCCGACCTCACGGGGGTCCCGGCAATCCTCGGTCACCGGGTGGTGACCCTGCACCCCAAGGTTCACGGCGGCCTGTTGGCCGATCGGGACGACCCGGCCCACGTGGCCGATATGGAGCGGTGGGCCATCGAGCCGATCGATCTGGTGGTGTCCAACCTCTACCCGTTCTCGTCGAATCCGTCGATCGAACTGATCGACATCGGCGGCCCGGCCATGATCCGTGCCGCGGCCAAGAACCACCAGTTCGTCGGGGTGCTGACCGATCCCGACCAGTACGGCGAGGTACTCGCAGAGCTCGCGGCCAAGGGTGGCTTGAGTGACGAGACACGCCGCCGGTTGGCTCGTGCCGCGTTTGCTCAGACCACGGCGTACGACGCCGAGATCGTGGCGTGGATCGATCGGGGAGAGCCGGGTCTCGCTGGCCGCGGCGTGCCGGCCCCCGACGAGGTCGAGTTGCCTCCGACGCTCGAACTCACCCTCGAACGCCAGCAGATCCTGCGCTACGGCGAGAACCCACATCAGGTCGGCGCTCGCTACTCGGTGGTCGGCGAGCAGGGATGGTGGCAGTCGGCGGTGCAGCACGGCGGCAAGGAGATGTCGTACCTCAACGTGTACGACACCGAGGCCGCCTGGAGACTCGTCCATTCGCTGGGTGACCGACCTGCCGCGGTCGTCGTCAAGCACGCCAATCCTTGTGGTGTGGCGGTGGCCGACGACGTCGTCACGGCCTACCGTCGGGCGCACGAATGCGACCCGGTGTCGGCCTTCGGTGGCATCGTGGCGGTCAACGGTCTGGTCACCGAGGCCATGGCCGAGGCGTTGGGCCCGGTGTTCACCGAGGTCGTGGTGGCGCCCGCCTACGAAGCGGCGGCCCTCGATCGGTTGCAGGCCCGCAAGAACCTGCGCATCCTGCAGGCCGAACCGCCTGGCCCCCTCGGTCTCAGTCTGCGAACGGTCGATGGGGGCTACCTGGTGCAGACCCCCGACCCGGTCACGGTCGATCGCACGAGGTGGCAGGTGGCGACCACGGCGACGCCGACCGACGCGCAGTGGGTCGATCTCGAACTGGCTTGGCGAGTCGTCGCCAAGGTGACGTCGAACGCCATTGTGCTGGTACGCGACGGGCAGGCCGTCGGCATCGGTTGCGGGCAACAGAACCGTCGCGACGCCGGCACTCTGGCCGGGCAGAAGGCCGATGGTCGAGCGGCCGGTGGCGCGTATGCCAGCGACGCGTTCTTTCCGTTCGCCGACGGGCTCGAGGGGGCCGTCGCGGCCGGCGCCGCCACGGTGATCCAGCCGGGCGGATCGATCCGTGACGGCGAGGTCATCGACGCCGCCAACGCGGCCGGTCTGGCCATGGTCTTCACGGGTGAGCGCCACTTCCGCCACTGACACAAGTCAGGGCCGGCGGGGCGGCCCCCAGGTCATGGCGTCGATGCCGGCGGCGGCCAGCAGGGCCATGGTCTGGGCCACCGGCAGGCCGACGACGTTGCTGGCGCTTCCTCGCAAGGTTGCGACGAAGCGACCGGCCTCGCCCTGGATGCCGTAGGCGCCCGCCTTGTCGAGCGGATCTCCGGTGGCCACGTAGGCCGCGATCTCGTCATGGTCGAGCGGCCGAAAGGTGACGTCGGTGGTCGTGACCGAGCTGGTGGTGCCGTTGGGCCCGACCACAGCAACGCCGGTGTGGACCTGGTGCCGGCGTCCCGACAGGGCCCGGAGCATCACCATGGCGTCCGGCCCGTCGGCAGGTTTGCCCAGGATGATGCCGGCGAGAGCGACCGTCGTGTCAGCGGCCAGGATGATCTGGCCGTTGTGCTCGGGCCGAGTGGCCACCGCCTCGGCCTTGCCGCGCGCCAGCCGCTCGACGTAGGCGGCCGGGTCCTCGTTGGGTGTCGGTGTCTCGTCGACGTCGGGAACCGTGACCGTGAACCGGATGTTGAGTCGTGTCAGGATTTCTCGGCGCCGGGGCGAGCCGGAAGCCAGCACCAGCGCAGCCTCATCATCTCGATCTCGATCGTCGTCAGCCACCCGAGACCAGCACATCGGCGGCGGCCGGGGGCGGTGTTTCGTCGTCGCGATGGTCGAGCCACCCGGCGGGCAGGGTGACCGACTGCGGACCTGATTGCGTGCCCCGGGGCGACCCGACAGCCACCTCGTCGGCTTGGATCGATGGATCGAGTTCGGCGACGACGGCCTCGAGTTCGGCGATGGTCGACACCGCCGCCAGGATGCGCCGGACCTCGCCTCCGACCGGATAGCCGGTGAGATACCAGCCGGTGTGCTTGCGCAGGTCGCGGAGCCCGGCCTGTTCACCCCGGCGATCGATCAGCAGGTGAGCATGCTCGACGAGGACGGCCAGGGCGGCGCCGAGTTCGGGTGCCGGCCGCGGCGAGCGGCCCTCGAACGCATCGACCAGGTCGCGGAAGAACCACGGGCGCCCAAGACACCCCCGACCGATCACGACCCCGTCGGCTCCGGTCTCACGAAGCATCCGGATGGCATCACCGGCCCGCCACACATCGCCGTTGCCGAAGACGGGGATGCTGCAGGCGGCCTTGAGTCGAGCGATCGCCGTCCAGTCTGCTCGCCCCGAGTAGAGCTGAGCGGCGGTGCGACCGTGCAGGGCGATGGCCGCCGCGCCGGCGTCTTCGGCCACCCGACCCGCATCGAGGTAGGTCAGCAGCTCGTGGTCGACTCCCATGCGCACCTTCATGGTGACCGGCACCGGGCCGGCCGCCTCGACGGTCGCGGCGACCACCGCGGCCAGAAGGCGCGGCTTGAGCGGGACGACCGAGCCGCCACCGTGGCGGGTCACCTTGCGGACGGGGCAGCCGAAGTTCAGGTCGATGTGGTCGACCCCGCCATCGTCGATGAGGCGTCGCACGGCGCCGCCCATGGTGGCCGGGTCGGTGCCGTAGAGCTGGATGCTTCGGGGCGATTCGTCGGGGTCGAAGGCGGCCAGTTCCCAGCTCTTGGCGCCACCCTCGACCAGACCTCGGGCGTTGACCATCTCGCTCACGAACAGCCCGGCGCCGTACCGGCGGCACAGGCGTCGGAACGGGGCGTTGGTGACGCCGGCCATGGGGGCCAGCACGACCGGAGGCCACACCTCGATGGGTCCGATGGCCAACGGTGAGAACTCGCCGGGCAGAGCACGGGCGGGCTCATCGATCGAGCGGGAAGTCAGGGCCACCTCTCCAGGGTAGGTTCGCACCATGACCGCGCAGACACTCGATGGTGAACTCGTCGCCGCATCGATCAAGGCCGAGCTCGCCGTCCGCGTGCAGGCGCTGGCCGATCGGGGCATCACGCCGGGCCTCGGCACGATCTTGGTGGGTGACGACGGGCCCAGCGCCAACTACGTGGCGATGAAGCACCGTGACTGCGCCGAGCTGGGCATCACCTCGCAGGGCGAGCACCTGTCGTCGAGCGCCACGCTGCGCGACGTGCTCGGCGTCGTCGACCGGTACAACGCCGATCCAGGTATCGATGCGGTGCTGATCCAGTATCCGTTCCCCGACGGCCTCGATTACGAGACCGCGCTCATGCGCCTCGACCCAGCCAAGGACGCCGATGGGCTGCACCCGGTCAACCTGGGTCGCTTGGTCATGGGCACCGAGGCGCCGATCGCATGCACGCCGGCCGGCATCCAGGCCTTGCTGATGTACTACGAGATCCCGATCGCGGGTCGACATGTCGTGATCGTCGGCCGGGGCCTCACCATCGGGCGTCCCCTCGCCAATCTGCTGGCCCTCAAGCGGCCAGGGGCCAACGCGGCGGTGACGGTCGTGCACACCGGCGTGGCCGACCTCGGTGCCTATACCCGTCAAGCCGACATCTTGATCTCGGCCGCGGGCACCCCCGGGCTCATCACCCCCGACATGGTCAAGCCGGGCGCCGTCGTCGTGGGGGCCGGCGTGACCTATGAGGGCCGGACCCTGCGGCCTGACGTGGTCGACGAGGTGGCCGACGTGGCCGAGTGGATGTCGCCCCGGTTGGGTGGCGTCGGGCCCATGACCCGGGCGCTGCTCTACGCCAACACTGTCGCCGCCGCCGAGCGGTCGGCGGGCTGACCGACCATCCCCGACCGCGCTGGAGAGTTCCCTCGACGGCACGAGGGCCATCTGGCCAGTTGGTAGATTTACGTGTCGATCTCGCTGGGGGATCGGGACTGAGGGTCGAACCCGAGCAGTTGGACTGGATCGCTCACCGTCGACAGGAACCCCGAAACGTCGCAGATCGTCGTCTCGACCGATCAGGTCGCCGCGTTCGAAACGGCGAAGGTGACCATCACCGGGCTGCCGTTTTCTGATCTGACGACAGTGTCCGATGCTTTGTGGTCGGTCCCGGACGGCACCCAGATGTCCCTCGGCACCGGTCGCGGCTTCAACGAGGGCATCACCCTCAACTGGCACTCGATCCCGGCGACCACGTCGGTCAATCTCGCCGTTGGCGGCTCGGCGGTCTTCACCTACGACGTCCTCGAGATGACGGTCACCCCCAACCCGGCCACGACCGACGAACCGATCGCCATCGCCGGCGAGCTGTGCGTCAGCGGCGATGTCGCGCTGACCCTTTCCGGGTCGACCGGCATCGTCGATCAATGGAGCGAGTTGGGCGCGCCGGACGGCACCTGGGCGAGCAGCATCGTGGCCGGGGCCCTTGCCCCCGGCACGTATTCGCTGGCGGCGAGCTGCACGAGTGACGGGTCGTTTAACTACCGGCCCGTCACCTTTCTCGTGACTGCTCCGGGCGTGGCCACCACCACGACGACCACGACGCCGGCCAAGCCAGCCGCCGCCACCCCCGCCACGCCGGCCTTCACCGGTTGAACGACCGGGTGCCGGGCGGACGACGTACCTACCCGCACCCCGGCTCTAACCTGACCGTCCTATGACCAAGATCAGCGATCTGCTGGCGACGGGGCGAACCTCGTCCTTCGAGTTCTTCCCGCCCCAGACCGACGAGGCCGAGCGGGCCCTCGAGAAGACGATCGGTGAGCTGCAGCCGCTCGATCCGTCGTTCGTGTCGGTCACCTACGGCGCCGGTGGCTCGACGCGTGAGCGCACCCGGGATCTGGTGATCCGCATCCAGCGGGACACCGGCATCACCGCCATGGCCCACCTCACCTGCATCGCCCACACCCGCCAGCAGCTCTCCTCGCTTCTCGGTGAATACCGCGAGGCCGGCATCGAGAACCTCTTGGCGCTGGCCGGCGATCCGCCCGCTGACCCGAGCGACGATCTCGGCGACCTGCGCTTTGCCCACGAGCTGGTTTCGCTGATTCACGAGGCCGGCGACTTCTCGATCGGCGTGGCGGCCCATCCCGAGCTGCATCCTCGCTCGGCCGGCGACCGAGTCGAGGATCGCCGTCATCTGGCGGCCAAGCTCGCGATGGCCGACTTTGGCATCACGCAGTTCTTCTTCGAGGCTGAGCCCTACGTGCGGATGATCGACGAGCTCGCCGCCCTCGGCTGCACCAAGCCCGTGGTGCCCGGCATCATGCCGGTCACCAACGCCGGTCAGGTACAGCGATTCGCCCAACTGGCCGGGGCCGAATTCCCCCCGGCGTTGGCCGACCGGTTCGCCCTTGTGGCCGACGATCCGTCGGCCGTCCGCCAGCTGGGTGTCGAGATCGCCACGGAGCTGTGCGCTGAGCTTCTCGAGCGCGGCGCGCCCGGGCTGCACTTCTACACGCTCAACCGGTCGACCGCGACCCGCGAGATCTACGCCAACCTGGGCCTGGCCCCCACCTGATCCGTTACGGCGTGAACTGGGCCTGCACCACGGTGACCCAGCCGTCGGTCACCTTCAGCCACACCAGTTGAGACGCCGACTTCAGGATGCCGGTGGCCGCGGCCAGGCCGCTCTGGGTCGGCCCATTGAGTCCCGACGGGCCGCCGGCCGATTCTTCGAGCGGCACCACGGCCACGTCGGATGTGGCGTGGGTCGTGTGGACGGTCGGCACCTGGTTGCGCACGTAGTAGTCGTTGGGCACGAGCACCTCGGCGCCTGGGTCGTCGGCGATGGCCGCCGCGTTGGCCGCGTCACCGGCGAACCAGCAGGCCAGGTCGATGCCGACCGTGCCGGCCTTGGCGTCGACAGTCTTGATCACACCGAACCACGTGCCGTCGGGCAGGGTGACGGCCCCCGGCGAGCAGCCCGAGCCGTCCGGCGAGGTGCCATCGGCCAAGGTCGTGATGGCGATCGGTGTCGAGGGAGGCTTGGGTGCGGCCTTGGTGGTGACGGTCGAGCTGGACGAAACCGATGCCGTGGTGGTGATCGCGGGGGCCGGTAGGGCCGTCGAGCTGGACGTCGAGGACGCGTCCTGGTGCTTGCTCGACGAGCACGCCGACACCAGGACGATCAGGGCGAGGCCAAGCAGAACGGCGGCCCGGTGGGGGAGGGTGGTCGAGCGGGTCAGGTTCATGAGCGGTGGTCCTTGGCTGGATGCTGGGATGAGGTCACAGGTCCTGACCGTCGAAACCCCCCGCGCTTACGCTGCTGCTGGCCACAGTTGGTCTCGGTGCTGATCACTTGTCTGGAACTTGTCTGATCCTCTAGGGTCGGCTCCATGGCCGACAAGATCACGCAGAACGCCGACGGTTCGCTGAACGTCACGGCGACCCCCATCATCCCGTTCATCGAGGGCGACGGAACCGGCGTCGACATCTGGCCGGCGGCACGCTTGGTCCTCGACGCCGCCGCCGCCAAGTATGGCCGAACCATCGATTGGAAAGAGGTTCTCGCCGGCGAGAAGGCGTTCAACGAGACCGGTGACTGGCTGCCCCAGGACACCATCGACGTCTTCCGCGAGTACCTCATCGGCATCAAGGGTCCGCTGACCACGCCCATCGGCGGCGGTTTCCGCAGCCTCAACGTGGCCCTGCGCCAGATCCTCGACCTCTATGTGTGCCTGCGTCCGGTCCGCTGGTTCCAAGGGGTGCCGTCGCCGGTCAAGCACCCCGAACTGGTCGACATGGTGATCTTCCGCGAGAACACCGAGGACATCTACGCCGGCCTCGAGGTCGAATCGGGTACGCCCGACGCCATCAAGATGATCCAGTTGCTGCACGACAACTTCGGCTGGGACATCCGTGAAGGCTCGGGCATCGGCATCAAGCCGGTCAGCGAGTTCGGGTCGAAGCGACTGATCCGTGCCGCCATCGAGTACGCGATCAAGCAGGGTCGGCCCAGCGTGACCCTGGTGCACAAGGGCAACATCATGAAGTTCACCGAAGGCGCCTTCCGCAACTGGGGCTACGAGGTCACGCGGGACGAGTTTGCCGACGTGGCCGTCGGGTGGGACGACTGCGGTGGCGATCCCGGCGACAAGGTCCTGGTCAAGGACGCCATCGCCGACATCACCCTGCAGCAGGTGCTCACCCGCCCGGCCGAGTTCGACGTGATCGCCACCATGAACCTCAATGGCGACTACCTGTCCGACGCGCTGGCCGCCCAGGTCGGCGGCATCGGCATCGCGCCAGGCGGCAACATCAACTACGTCACCGGCCACGGCATCTTCGAGGCCACCCACGGCACCGCGCCGAAGTACGCCGGCCAGGACAAGGTCAACCCGGGCTCGGTGCTGCTGTCGGGTGTCATGATGTTCGAGCATCTCGGCTGGACCGACGCCGCCGCCGACATCGTCACCGCCCTCGAAGCGACCATTGCCGACAAGGTGGTCACCTACGACTTCGCCCGACTGATGGAGGGCGCCACCGAGGTGAAGTGCTCCGAGTTCGCCTCGGCCGTCGTCGATCGAATCTGACCCTCCAGTCCGGACCCGGGGTGGGGTTCGACCTGGTTGGGCGCGTCCCGGTCGGTCGCCGATAGCGTGGCCTGAGTTCGTTGACCAACCGCACACGGTGCGCACCGCAGCAGGGGGACCTTTCGTGACCGACTACGACAAGCTCTACATCGACGGCGCGTGGGTGCCGTCATCGGGATCCGACACCATCGACGTCGTCAACCCGTCGACCGAAGCAGTGATCGCGGCGGTGCCGGCGGGTACGCCGGCCGATGTCGACGTGGCCGTGGCCGCGGCCAAGGCCGCCTTCGAGACCTGGGGCCTCACCTCGAAGGATGAGCGCGGCAAGTACGTGCAGGCCATCGCCGAAGGGCTCGCTGCTCGCAGCGACGAGATCGCCCAGGTCATCTCCGACGAGTTGGGCATGCCGTTGATGTGGGCCAGCATGATCCAGGCCGGTCTGCCGGCCGGCAACATGGCCGGCTACGTCCAGATCCTGGACGACTTCGAATTCGAAGAGCAGGTCGGCAACTCGCTGGTCGTGCGTGAACCGATCGGCGTGGTCGGCGCCATCACCCCGTGGAACTACCCGCTCCACCAGATCATCGCCAAGGTGGCACCTGCGTTGGCCGCCGGCTGCACCGTGGTGCTCAAGCCCAGTGAGGTCACGCCGCTCGACGCGTTCATCCTGGCCGGCCACCAGCCCGCCGGGCACCGGGACGGTGGACGTGACCGTGGTCACCCCGAGTGGGACGTCCCAGACATCCAACTAC
>JAYUBX010000004.1:0-6527 GCA_043740665.1 Candidatus Neomicrothrix sp. | reverse complement strand
GTCGGACTCCCCACCCCCGAGTTCCAGTACCCCGTCATGGTCGACGGACACCGTCGCCGGATCGACTTCGCCTTCCCGGCCGTCAAGGTCGCCATTAAGGTCGACGGCTACGAGTCGCACGTGCACTGGGGCACCTTCCAGGACGATCGAGTACGGCGCAACGCCCTCGAGCTGGCCGGCTGGATGGTCCTGCAGTTCACCTGGCACCAACTGACCCAGCGTCCGGACTACGTCGTGCGGGTCATCGCCGAGGCCCTTGCCGGCCGCTGACTCCCAGCCCCTGCGCCCGCTGGGCATTCTCTGGAGCCAGATGCACCGTGGAGGTGCACTGGGCTCCAGAGAATCAGGAGGGCCGGGTCGCGTCAGGAGAGGAGCTCAGCGAGGGATCGGAACGCCCGGCCGCGGTGGCTGATGGCGTGCTTCTCGGCGGGTGACATCTGGGCGAAGGTGCGATCGCCGGGCGCGCCGTCCGGGGCGTCGGGGACGAACACGGAGTCGTAGCCGAACCCGGCCGATCCGAGCGGCTCGAACGCGATCGAGCCGTCGACGCGGCCCTCGGCCACGACCTCCCGACCGTCCGGGTACCGCACCAGTGCCACCGTGCAGAACCAGGCCCGCCGGGTCGGTGCCGAATCGGCGCCGACCCGGTCGAGCTCGACCAGCAACTTGGTGACGTTGTCGGCGTACGACGCATCCTCGCCGGCGTAGCGGGCCGACCGAACGCCGGGGGCGCCGTCGAGGGCGACGACCTCGAGCCCGGTGTCGTCGGCCACCGCCCCCATCCCCATCGTCGCGGCGATGGCCACGGCTTTGAGCCGGGCGTTGCCTTCGAGGGTGTCGGCGTCCTCGACCACGTCCGGGACGTCAGCCGGGCGGGCCAGCAGCTCGACCGACGGCCCGAGGATGGCGGCGATCTCGGCGACCTTGTCGGGGTTGGCCGATGCCACGACCAACGACAACGGCACCGGAGGCGAGGCGGTCACGCCGACGGGCGCACCGGCGGCGGATCGGCCAGCAGCGTGTTCTGCATGCCGACGATCTCGGTGATGCCCAGCTCGGCCAAGGCCAGCAGGTCGTCGAGCTCGCTGCGACTGAAGGCCATGCCCTCGGCGGTGCCCTGCACCTCGACGAATCGACCCGACTCGGTCATCACCACGTTCATGTCGACCTCGGCGATCGAGTCCTCGACGTAGGGCAGGTCGAGCATCGGGACGCCGCCGATGATGCCGACCGACACCGCTCCGCACGCCTCGCGCAACGGATGGGCCGTGAGGGCGCCCCGCTGCATCGAGCGGGTGAGGGCATCGTGCAGCGCCAGGTAGGCGCCGTTGATCGAGGCGGTGCGGGTGCCACCGTCGGCCTGCAGCACGTCGCAGTCGACGACGACCTGGCGCTCGCCGAGCACCACCATGTCGCAGACCGCTCGCAGCGAACGACCGATGAGTCGTTGGATCTCGTGGGTTCGGCCGCCGGGGCTGCCCTTGGTCACCTCGCGACGGATGCGCTCGTTCGATGAACCAGGGAGCATCGAATACTCGGCGGTGACCCAGCCCTTGCCCGAGCCCTTCATCCATCGCGGCACGCTCTCGTCGATCGACGCGGTGCACAGCACCATGGTGCCGCCCACCGTGACCAACACCGAGCCTTCGGTCTGGGTGGTGAAGTCGCGTTGAAAGGTCATGGGGCGCAGCTGGTGTGCCTCGCGGCCGTCGTGTCTCACAGGTCGTACCTCTCGTTGGTGATGGCGAGCTCGACCGGGCCACCGAAGGCCTCGATCGCTTCTGCCCGATAGGCCTCGGGGTCGCCCTCGGGCCAGAGATGGGTGAGCACCAAGCGTGGCACGCCCGCGGCCCGGGTCATGGCGCCGGCCTGGCGAGCGCTCAGATGCAGGATGCCGGGACCTTCCTCGGTCGCCAGGTTGGTGGCTTCGCAGAGGGCAAGATCGATGTCGGGGCCGAGTGACGTGAACGACCAACTGGGGCCGGTATCGGCCGAGTAGGCCAGTGATTGACCGGTGTCGAGATCATCGACCCGCACCGAGAGGGTCTCGACGTAGTGGTCGGTTCGGGCGAACAGGCAGCGCAGCCGACCGACCTGCATGACCGACTGATCCACGATGTCGTGCCACACAATGGTCGGCTCCAGGCCCGAGGCCAATGCCTTGGCCAGTCGATGGGTCTCGGCGGTGCCGTAGACATCCAAACCCTCACGGTGCAGGCCGTACTGCCAGGCGACGTCGAGTCCGGCGAGATCGGTCCAGTGGTCGGGATGGCGATGGGTCAGGACCACGGCATCGATGGCGCCAAGGTCGATGTGGTTCTGCAGGTTGGCCAGCGAGCCGGGTCCGAGATCGACGACCAGGTTCACGCCGCCGCCCTGCACCAGGTAGCCGCTGCACGCCTGGCCCCGACCGGGATAACTACCCGAGCAGCCGAGGACCGTGAAGCTCAATCCCATCGGATCGCCTCGGCGCGGTCGAGCTCGGGGCCCAACAATTGACGGCCCAGCTGACGAAACACATCGACATCGCCCGACGACAGGAACCGGTGCTCGGCGGGGCTGGTGCGAGCTCCGTGGGTGAGACCGAGATCGCCCATTTGGGCGGCCACGGCGAAAGCGGTCTCGTCCGCCGACGACACCAACACGACATCACGTCCCATCACGTCGCCGATCGTACGGGCCAGGTAGGGGTAGTGGGTGCAGCCCAGCAGCAGGGTGTCGACTCCCGCCTGTTGCAGCGGCGCCAACAGCCGCTCGGCCAGCACGTGCACCTGGTCGCCACTGGTCTCGCCCCGCTCGACGAACTCGACGAAGCCCGGGCACGCGGCGCACGTGAGATGTAACCCGGGGCGGCCGTCGGCGAACGCCTGCTGATAGACGCCCGATCCGATGGTGCCGACGGTGCCGATCACCCCGACCCGGCCGTTGCGGGTGGCCCACAAGACCGCCCGCACGCCCGATTCGATCACGCCCACGACCGGCACGGGGAACTCGGCCTGCAGTTCGACCAGGGCGGCAGCCGAGGCCGTGTTGCAGGCGACCACGACGAACTTGACGTCGTAGGCATCGATCAGCGAGCGGGTGATCTGGTGGGCGAAGGCCCGGACCTCGGCCATCGGTCGGGGTCCGTAGGGATAGCGACCGGTGTCGCCCAGGTACACCACGTCCTCGTTCGGCAGCAGATCGATCAGGGCGCGAGCCACGGTGAGACCGCCGAACCCGCTGTCGAACATGCCGATCGGCCGGTCGTCCACCTAGAAGTAAATGATCTTCTCGGCCCGCTCGACCACGTCGTCGATGTCGTCGGTCCAGGCGCCGGTCGAGAGGTACTTCCAGCCGCCGTCGCACACGATGAACACGATGGTGCCCGAATCGATCTGCTCGGCCACCCGAGCCGCACCGGCCATGGCCGCACCGGCCGAGATGCCGCAGAAGATGCCGACCTCGGACAGCCGGCGGGTCCACTCGATCGACTCGCGGGGTCGCACGATGCGCTTGCCGTCGAGCAGTTCGGGGCCATCCCACTTCTCGTAGACCTCGGGGATGTAGCCCTCGTCCAGGTTGCGCAGGCCCTCGACCTTCTCGCCCAGCGGTGGCTCGACCGCCAGCAGCTTGATGTCGGGGTTCTGCTCCTTGAGGTAGCGGCCGACCCCCATGAGCGTGCCGCTAGTGCCGAGGCCGGCCACGAAGTGGGTGATCTCGGGGCAGTCACGCCAGATCTCCGGGCCGGTCGTCTGGTAGTGCGCCCGCGGGTTGGCCTCGTTGGCGTACTGGAAGAGGAAGGCCCAGTCGGGATGCTCGGCGGCCAGCGCCTGGGCTCGGCGCACGGCGCCGTTCGATCCTTCCGACCCGGGGGACGAGATGATCTCGGCGCCCCACAGTTCGAGCAGCTGCCGGCGCTCGATCGACACGTTCTCGGGCAGCACGATCTTGATCGGGTAGCCCCGCATCTTGGCGATCATCGCCATGGCGATGCCGGTGTTGCCCGACGACGACTCGACCAGGGTCTGGCCCGGCGACAGGGTGCCGTCCGCCTCGGCCTCGACGATCATGTTGAGGGCGATGCGGTCCTTGACCGAACCACCGGGGTTCTGCCCCTCCATCTTGCCGAGGATGCGCACGGCCGGATTGGGGCTCAGGGCGCTCACGTCGATCAACGGCGTGTTGCCGATCATGTCGAGCACGGACTGGTAGACGGCCATGGAACGATGCTCCTGCAAGCGGCGGTGGCGTGGCGAGTTGGCGGTCGTGAAGATTGTCGACCTGACCAGTAAGGATTCTACCGGCCCTCGACGACCACTGGCTCCTCGGAGATCTCGCCGTCGACGATCCGGTAGCTGCGCAGCACCGGCGCCTCGTACTTGAGCGACACGATCACGTAGTGCCAGCTCGGGTCGGGGGCCTGGGCCACATCGGTCGGCGATGGATAGGCCTCGGTGTGGGTGTGGCTGTGCATCACCCCGATGATCTCGAGGCCACGATCCTCGGCGTCGCGGTCGGCCCGCAGCGCTTCCTTGGCGTCGACGGTGTAGACCCGGCTCGATGCCGCGGTGTTGGTGGTGGCGTAGAAGAGGTCGACCTTGGCCATGACCGGATGGCCGCCGAGCAGCCCACAGGCTTCGTCGGGCAGCCCGTCGTAGGCGTGGCCGATCATCTCCAGGTAGCTCTGATGGCTGAGGCGTAGCACAGGGGTTGAGGCTACCGGCGATAGCCTTCGCGTTCCCTATGGCCACCAAGTCCAAGCCCACCGGGCCCCGCGCCGTCGCCACCAACCGCCAGGCGCGGCGTGACTACGAGATCCTCGACACCTACGAGGCCGGCATCATGTTGCAGGGCAGCGAGGTCAAGTCGCTGCGCGAGGCCAACGTGCAGTTGGCCGAGGCGTTCGCCCGGGTCGACGGTCACGAGATCTTTCTGGTCGGTCTGCACATCGCCGCGTACAGCCATTCGGGTCAGTCCGACGGCCACCTCGCCGATCGTCAGCGCAAGCTGCTGCTGCACCGCCGCGAGATCGACAAGATCCGGGCCCGGCTCGACCAGGAACGATTGACTCTGGTTCCGTTGTCGTTGTACTTCAAGGATGGGCGGGCCAAGGTCGAGCTCGGCCTGGGCCGGGGCCGCCGCGAGTACGACAAGCGCCAGGTGATCGCCAAGCGCGACGCCGATCGCGACGCGGCCAGGGCCATCTCGAATGCCCGCAAGGGCAACACGCCTGAAGGCTGATGCCCGGTCCCGACTTGGCGATGACGTCCCGATGACCCCCCCCCGATGAGTCGACTCTCGCCGTTCGTCACCCGTGCTCTCGGCAGCCGGGTGGTGACGGCCGCGGTCGAGGCGGCGACGGCTGGGCGGCTGCGAATCCTGGCCTACCACGCGGTCCCCGACCCGGCGGGGATGGGGCCGTCTGGCCCGACGCCGTGACGTGTCGACCGTGAGCGTCTGGTCGGCGGCCCCTGACCCCACGACGGCCCGCGGTTTCGACCCCCTGACTGCGAGCGGGTGGGCGTTCTCGCATGCCGACCTCGAGGGAGCGATGTGACGGCGATTGGGCGTGACCGTCGCAATCCGCGGCTGGATTCGGGTCCGAGCCGCTAGCCTGGTGGTCCCGCTCCGGCGGGATGTACGTGCCAGCACCACATCTCCACCATCCATACCCAAGGGGCTGATCGGTTTCGACGTTGAGCCTGGAAGTCACATCGTGCGACCAGAGTTGCTCAGACTCTTTAAACAGGGCACCAACAGAACCGCCGATGGCGAGTTCGCTCTCGCTGCCTAGTTTCTAGGTAACTGAGAGTCACAGCGACCAGCAATGGCACGCGGGGCCTGTTCACTGCAGCCCGGCAACAGAAGCAGTGGAGGACCGCAGGGAGAGACCGCTGACGACGAGAAAGACCGTTGACATCGGAGAAAGATCCGGCGGTGGGCGCAAGTCCACCCGACCCGGCGGGACGGCAGCCGTAGAGCCGTAAACCGGGAATGGTCGTATCACGGGTGGTAACCACTCAGCGGACGAGGGTTCGATTCCCTCCAGCTCCACCCTCTAAATCGGCAAGAAACCGCAGGTCAGAGCGCATATCCCCGAGTCCCGCCCGGCGGCAAGGACACAAATAGGACACAAGAGGACACAGAAAGTGAGGACGAGGCGCCTTCGGTGAGGCCCACCGAGCTATCGTCCCCGGCGATGACCGTCGTCTCGCTCAACTGGTCGACAGATGACCACGCCTTCCTCGGCGACAAGCCCGACGGTGACCCTGGTGACCGCTTCGAGGGTCCGTCGTCGCTGGCAGAGATCATCGTGCGGCCGGCGTGGATGCGAGACGCCTTGTGTCGTGAACATCCAGAGGTCGACTTCTTTCCTGAGCGTGGCCAGTCGGCCGACCCTGCGAAAGCGATATGCGGGCGGTGCCTTGTTCGGTCGGAGTGCCTCGGGTTCGCGATGCAGTCAGGCGAACGGCACGGTATTTTCGGCGGCACTTCAGCGCGGCAGCGGCGTGCACTGCGTCGCGATGATGCCGGCGGAATTTCCC
>JAYUBX010000003.1:0-2580 GCA_043740665.1 Candidatus Neomicrothrix sp. | reverse complement strand
AACTGGCCGTCGGAGATCTGCAGCGTCGAACCGGCGTTGAAGCCGAACCACCCGAACATCAAGATCAGGGTGCCGGCCCCGGCCAGGGCGATGCTGTGGCCGGGGAGGCCGCGCGACTTGCCGTCCTTGGTGTACTTGCCCATGCGGGGCCCGAGCACCAACGCCCCGGTCAGGGCGGCGACGCCACCGACGGCGTGCACCACGCCCGACCCGGCAAAGTCGGCGTAGCCGTTGCCCAGGTTCCACGAGTTGCCGAGCTGCGAGAGCCAGCCGCCACCCCAGGTCCACGCGCCGAACAGCGGGTAGTAGAGCGCGCCGCAGAAGAAGCCCCACAGGACGAACGACTTGAACTTCCACCGCTCGGCCATCGACCCGGTGGGGATGGTGGCCGCCGTGTCCATGAAGGCGAGCATGTAGAGGAAATAGCCGAGCACGGCGCCGGACGCCACGAACTTGCCGCCCGTCATCGCCCACCCGCCCTTCCACAGGAAGACCCACTGACCCGATCCGACCAGGGCGCCACCGATGGCATGGTCGTAGCCGAAGTCGGCGCCGGGGATCTTGGCGTAGTAGCCACCGAACATCAGCGCGTAGCCGACCAGGAAGAACCCGGTGGCACCGGTGCCGAACACGGCGATGTTCATCGCCATGGTGTGGGCGCCGTTCTTGGCCCGCACGAATCCGGTCTCGAGCAGGGCGAAACCGGCCTGCATGAACATCACCAGCGCGGCGCCGACGACGATCCACATGAGGTTCGTCTTCTGGATGAACAGATCACCGGCAGTGGGGGCGACGGAATCCTGAGCGAAGGCCGAGTTGGCCGTAAGGGTGAGCAACACTCCCGCGATGGCCGCACTCACCACCAGGCGCTTGGGGGCGACCATGCGGCGGGCGAACGATCGCGGCCGAGGGGTTCCGGGCTGGTCGAGGGGGTTGGTCGGGTCGGCGTCGAGCCGAGGCGCGGTCATCACAAGGCCTCCGTATCTCGCTCGCCGGTACGCACCCGCAGGACCTGATCGACCGACGTGACCCAGATCTTGCCGTCACCGATCTTGCCGGTGCGGGCCGCGTCGGCGATCGTTTCGACTACCTGGTCGGTGTTGCTCGGATCGACCAGCACCTCGACCCGCACCTTGGGCAAGAAGTCGACCGTGTACTCGGACCCTCGATACGTCTCGGTGTGACCGCCCTGGCGGCCGCAACCCTTCACCTCGTCGACGGTGATGCCCAGGATGCCGATGCCCCGGAGCGCTTCCTTCACCTCTTCGAGCTTGAACGGCTTGATCACCGCGGTGACCAGTTGAACCATGTTGTTCTCCCCTGTCGGATCTGATCGGACTCGACGCACGGACGGAATTGTCCGTGGTGCTTTCGCCGGCCATGGCCGGTCACCTTTCTGACATATTCCTGACTGATGCGTTCCTGAAGGTAGGCGCCTTGCATTTCTCGAACATGTTGCCCCCGTTACTAGATCGCTTCAGTTTTCTTACGACAATCTTTCGGTCCGGGTGGGGCGACGGACGGTCGAGCCCTCCAGGGCTCGCACCCCCTGTCAGGTCGGACATACTGCTTGGATGCTGCGGCTGAGCGACTTGATCCGCAGTGACGTCGTGGGAGCATCAGGTCAACGCTGGGGTCGGCTGGTCGACGTCTCGGTGCATCTTGACCAACCCGGCGGGGCCACGGTCGACCGGCTCTTCCTGCGGCACGGCGACGGCCCCAAGGTGGCGGGCTGCGACGCCATCGACCTGGCGACGCTACCCACCGGCACCATCCGATTGGTGAGCGACGAGACCCCTCGCGCCGCCGACTACGACCGGCACCCGCTCGGCGAGGACGAGCTGCTGTTGGGGCGAGATGTGCTCGACACCCAGATCGTCGACGTCAAGGGGTCCCGGGTGAGCCGGGTGGGTGACGTGTTGCTGGCCGTCGGGGACCACCGGGTAACCGCCGTGGCGGTCGAGGTCGGCGTCGGGTCCCTGCTCCGGCGGCTCGGCCTGCACCGCCTCGCCGATGGGCGCCACGAGCAGGCCGTCGACTGGCAGGATCTGCACCTGACCTCGGACCGCGGCCATCTGGTGCAGTGCCACACCACCGCTGCGTTGATGCACCGGCTCGACGCCGGGCAGTTGGCCGATCTGGTCTCTCGGCTGCCGTCGCAGGATGCCGTCGAGATCCTGGCGACGGTCCCGGCCGAGCGGGCCGGCCGGGCCCTTGCCCTCTCGCATCCGCACGTCCGCTCCCGATTCCAACGGCTGAGCACCACCGACCTCCCGGCGCCGCCGCGGTGGTCCCGCCTTCGGGGATGGGACCGCCACCGGGGACCCACCGCCGAATCCGGGCCGTCCGATCCGTGAGCCGTTCGGCCAAGTCGCTGCGGCGGCTGTCGCTGGCCACACTGTTGGCGGTCGTCGGCCCGGGCCTGCTGGCCGGGCTGGCCGACGACGATCCGGCCGGCATCACGACCTATTCGGTGCTGGGCGCCGAACACGGCTACCGACTGTTGTGGGTGTTGTTGCTGGCGACCGGTGCCCTGGTGCTGTTCAACACCCTCGGGGTGCGGATGGGCATCGTCACCGG
>JAYUBX010000002.1:0-2055 GCA_043740665.1 Candidatus Neomicrothrix sp. | reverse complement strand
CTACCGCGCGCGGGGTTGTATTGATCGGTCATGGGCTGACCCTAGGCGGCGAAACAGGGTGCTCGTCCCTACGGTCGGCGAGGTAGGTTGCGCAGCGGTGGAAGAGCGAGCAGAAGCGATCAAGGCGCAGATCACCGTGGTCTTTCCGGCGACGGGTCGGCCGACGGCGGGGTCGCTGCACGCCAGCATCGAGAGCGACGAGGCGAGAATCCTGCTCGAGCAGGATTTCGCCGACAAGGAAACGTGGCCAACCCTCGACGCCGCGTTCATCGATCAGGCGCCGGACGGTTTTGGATCAGCTCTGAGCTTTCTGTCCGACGAGGCATTCCGGTACTTCGTGCCGGCCTACCTGATCGCCGACCTCGACGATCAGCTCGACCACGCCGACCCGGTCTTCCACCTGATCCACGGCCTGACCGACGCGTCGGCCGACCATCTGGTGAACCCGAAGCGATACGGCGATACGACCTGGTCGACGGTGAAGACCACCAAGCACTCGGGGTTCACGACGAACCAGCTCGAGGCCATCGTGGCCTACCTCGAATACCGGGCTGAGCGCGACGAGTTCAACCGGGACGACATCGGCGAAGCGCTGGCGAACTACTGGTACCCGCAGTCGGGTCGATGACCTGGTGAACCCGAAGGGCTACGAAGTCATGCCGCCCAGGCCGACCAGGCCCCGGGCCAACTCGATCTCGCCCATGTGGCGCAATCCGTGTTGGTAGAGCCAGCACTCGGTGGCGTCGAGCACGGTGATGCCATCGGGGCCCGCCACCCGGGCGCTATAGGTGCTGGCGACCTGCTCGGGGAACGGCCGGGTGATCAGGACCTGGGTGAACTCGGCCGGGTCGAGTTGGGCCAGCCACGCCTCGGTGCGATCGAAGACGGTCCGCTGGTAGAGCTTGAACTGGTCGAAGTCGCCGACCCGTTGGTGAATCATCTCGTCGACCGTGCGGTGCTTGCCGTGGTCGTTGATCGCCATCTGCACCCGCTCCTGCCAGTCGTCGTTCCACACCGGAGCGACGCCGGTGATCAGCATGAAGGAGGCATCTTCCATGTTGGTGTAGTGGAACAGCGAGAAGGCGATGGGCAGCACGCCCTCGCGCTCGAAGTGGTTGACGTGCTCGAGGCCCATCGTGTCGACCGCCTGGTAGTACAGCGAGTGCATGGCGGTCATGCGGCGCTGCAGCGAATCGAGCGTCAGATCAGTCATGTCGGTGAACCTTCCTCAGACCCAGCCGCCGGCATAGGCGACGAACTGACCGGTGGTGAATCGACTCGACCCGTCGATGAAGGGCATGCAGAACGCCGCGAACTCGGTCATGGTGCCGAGCCGGCGCAGGGGGACCTGGCTCTCGACCTTGGCCCGCACATCGGGGTCGGTCGCACCACTCGCTCGCAGGAACTCGGGGAAGTCCATGAAGTTGGTTCCGATGGCATTGACCTGCACACCGTTGCGGGCCACTTCGAGCGCCACGTTCTGAGCCAGCATGGTGGCGGCGGCGCGAGCGGCCGAATAGAGCGGGGCGCCGGGTGTCGGGCGGGCGGCCGACGCGCTGGTGATGAGCAGGATCTGGCCGTCGCCCTGCTCGATCATCGGTGTCACCGCCGCCTTGAGGAAGTGGTACGGCCCCTCGAGGCACCCGGCGACGACCTGGTGCAGGTCATCGACGGTCGAGTTCACGAATCGGCCGGTGACGATCTGACCAGAGAACGCGGCGGCCGAGTCAACCCGCCCGAACTGGTCGAGGGCGGCGGTGACCAACCGCTCGGCCGAGTCGGGCTTGGTCAGGTTGCGGACGCCCTTGATCGCCACGACCCGGCATCCGGTGGCCTCGAGCTCGGCGACCAGGGCCGGGTCGGGGTCGCCGAGCACCAAGTCATGGTTGCGGGCGGCCAAGTGGCGGGCCAGCTCGGGGCCTACATAGAAGCCGGCATCGCCGACGATGGCGACACGGCGGGGAAGGTCACTACCAAGGGCTCGGTCGGTCACGCTTGCCAACGGTAGATATTGTCAGTAGTAATGTCAATAGATCGTGAAGCCAGGGGGAGCGC
>JAYUBX010000001.1:0-1860 GCA_043740665.1 Candidatus Neomicrothrix sp. | reverse complement strand
TCGCGCAGGGCTCGGGCGATCGCCACGATGGGCAACACGTGCCCCGCTCCCGGTGTCGACGTCACAAGTACCCGCATCGGCGTTGCTCCTCGGCTCACTCGGCTGGTGATGGTAGGTCGGATCGGGGGGCGATCCAGATGCCGCGCTCGGCCACGGCCGCACCGCCGGTGACGGGCCGATCTCAGCGATGGTCGGCCTGTCGGACCCGCCGAACTGCACGATCCAAGCCTGTCGCTGGTGGTCCGAGTGGTTGGCCCCGCTGTGATGGAAGGTCAACGACGAGAACGCCAACACGCTGCCCTGGGTCATGGGCACCGGGTGGGTGTCAGCGCCGATCTCGGCGTCGACCCGCAGGATGGCGCCGGCCGGAACGTGGTCGCGGGGGCCGCCGTGATGACTGCCGGGCAGCACCCAGAGGCATCCGTTGGCTTCGGTCATGGCGTCGAGGGCGACGAAGCAGGTCACGAAGCCAGCCGGCTGGAGGGGCGCATACGCCGCGAGAGCTGACAGCGAAGGCGCGACCCGTTGCCCGCGTCGTCGCGCTCGCCCTCCTGCTCGTCGTTGTCGCGGTGATCCTGGTCGGCCGCACACCCGGCAGTCGACCGGTGGAGGCAGCCACCGCGCCACGGGGTCTTTATGTGACGCCCAACCACGGCCTGGCCGGCAGCACCGTGAGCGCGAATCCGTGGCTCGTCAACACCGCAATCTGCCCGGGCCCTCCGATCTACTACTTCGATTCGACCAACGTCGGCACCAGCCCTCCGGCGGTCTTGCGTAGCTACCCCGCGACCACGTTGACGGTGCCGGCGTCGGCATCGGCTGGGGCCACACCTTCACCCTCAAGTGTTTCAATGCCTCCGGGGCGGCGCCCTACACCAGCGTGGTGAGCTTCACCGTCGATCCACCGCCGCCGACGACGACGACGACCACGACGACGGCACCGACCACGACCACGACGTTGCGCACCACGACGACCACGACGGCGTCGTCGACCACCACCCCAGGCGCCACGACCACGACCAGCCCGGGGCAGACCACCACGACGGCGGTGGGCGACACGACCACCACGGTGGCGGTCTCGCCCGACTCGACCGACACCACGATCCCGCCCGACACCGTGCCCGGCTCGACCAGCACGCGTGCGGGGGCGTCGCTGAAGTTCACCGCGCTGGCGATTGCTCCCGGCAGCGGGTTGAGCGCCATCGGTCAGGGCGTGACGCCAACGCCCCGGTGGCCGTCACCATCGACTCGACCCCAGTGGGCCGCACCGACGCGGCGTCGGACGGCACCTTCCGCACCGCGTTGGCGGTGTCGTCGTTCGCTACCAGGTGACCGCTACCTGCGGCCCGACGCTCGAGGCGCCGCTCGACATCGTGCTGGCCAGCGAGGTCGACCAGGGCACCTCGACCTCGATGATCATCATCGTGTTCTTCGTGCTGCTCGGACTGCTGGCTTTCCGCCGTCAGCTCTTTCCCGGGGCGCCTACCAGCAGCCCGGCGCCCCCGGCGCCAGACGAGATGGTTGAGTCATGATCGCTCTCGGGTCCCCGCCGCCATCGAGCATGGCGCGTCGCTCGGCATCGGTCATCCTGGCCGCGCTGTTGCTGATGTTCGCCGCATCGATGGCCCTGGTTGCGGCGTCGCCGGCCAAAGCCGACTCGGCCGTCGCGGTGACCGCCACCATCGAAGGGGTCTCGACGTCGGGGTCGTCGCCGGCCCACGCGGTGATCTTGCGGCCGGACCAATAGGCCAACGTCGACATCGAGGTCACCAACAACGGTGGCGATGCGGTGACGCTGCGGGCCGTGCGCCTCACGGGCGTGGTGACCGGGCTCACCTTCTTCGCCTATCAGACGTCGAT